>NZ_PSWJ01000010.1:0-100053 GCF_002932775.1 Rathayibacter sp. AY1B8
GGCGGCGGGGGGCGCGGTCGTGGTGGCGGGGTCCGTGGTGGTGCCGGTCATACGCGTGCCGCCCCGTAGACCTCGTAGGCCCCCGCGACTCCGCCGCCCACCGGGACGGAGGCGCCCGCGCGGCGCAGCACCGCCTCCAGCGCCGCCAGGGTGGTCAGCACCGCGTCCGTCCGGGCGTTGTAGCCCATCGTGCCGATGCGCCAGACCTTCCCGTGCAGCGGCCCGAAGGACGTGCCGATCTCGATGCCGAAGTCGGCGAGCATCTCCCCGCGCACCGCATCACCGTTCACGCCCTGCGGGATGCGCACCGCGACGACGTTCGTCATCTTGTGCCCGACGTCGCCGAACACCTCGAGATCGAGGCCGCGGACTCCGGCGAGCATCGCCGACCCGTGCAGCGCGTGGCGGGCGACCGTCTCGTCCAGGCCCTCCTCGACGACGATGCGGGCGCACTCGCGCGCGCCGTAGAGCATCGTGGTCGCCTCGGTGTGGTGGTTGAGGCGGCGCGGCCCCCAGTAGTCGAAGATCATCCCGAGGTCGAAGTAGTTGGAGCGGACGCGGCGGGCGCTGACAGTGTCGCCCTCGTCGCGGATCCCCGCCTCGATGCTCCTGCGCGACTCGATCACCGCGACGGCCTTCTCCGAGAAGGTGACGGGAGCCGATCCGGACGGGCCACCCAGGCACTTCTGGAGCCCCGCGGTGACCGCGTCGAGCCCGAGCTCGTCGGTCGCGAAGGCGTTGCCCGCGAGGGAGGCGGTGACGTCGGTGTAGAAGAGGGCGCCGTGCTTCTCGCAGAGGGCGCCGAGCTCTTCCAGCGGCTGCGCCATGGTGGTCGACGTGTCGCCGTGGACCACGGCCAGCATCTTCGGCTTCACCCGGGCCAGGGCCTCGGCGATCGCCGAGACGGGGAAGACCTGCCCCCACTCGGCCTCGATCACGTGCACCTCCGCGCCGCAGCGCTCCGCGATCTCCCGGAGGAGGTGCCCGAACCGCCCGAAGACCGGCACGAGCACGCGGTCGCCCGGCTCCAGCATCGAGACCAGCGCCGCCTCGATGCCCGCACGGCTCGTGCCGTCGACGAGCATCGTCTTCTCGTTGCGGGTGCGGAACACCTGCCGGTACAGCTCCTGCGTCTCCGTCATCGTCCCCGTCATGAACGGGTCGTACTGCCCGACCAGCTGCGCCGACATCGCACGCAGGACGCGCGGATCCGCGTTGATCGGGCCCGGCCCCATCAGCAGGCGCGGCGGCGGATCGACGGGGAGGAACGGTGCGGGCGCGGTCATGGGCCACCTCTTCACGAGCGGGAGAGAAACAGTCGTTTCACCCGGAGAGCCTATGCGACGGACGTTTCGCCGGTGTTTCGCGGTGTGCGGCGGGTCACCCGGGAGGTCCGCGGGACACTGGTCGGCATGAGGACAGCGCCGCACCGAACGGTCACTGGCCGGTGACCGAGGACCAGATCGTCGCTCTCGTCTGGGCGCCGATCGCGATCGTCTTCGGAGCGGTGTTCATCGGCCGGCGCGAGTGGATCTCCGCGCGGGCCCGTGACCAGCTGCGCAGGCGGGGGCAGAGGGTCGGGCCGAGAACGCAGTCGCCCGTCGTGATGGCCGCGGGAGGCGCCCTCTTCGTCGTCGTCGGCGTCGTCGTGATCCTGCTCACGCTGACGTCGGTCCTCCGCGGACCCTCCTGAGCCGTGTCGGGGTCTCGGCACCCCTCCGGCGGAGCAGCGCTCCTCCACAGGGGCGGCTCAGGGTCTGATTCTCCTGATCGGACGCCTCTGCGGCCCGGGTGTCGGTGGTCGCTGATTCAATACAGGTATGGCGGATCGGATGCGGCAGGGAGTCGAGGAGGTCCGCGCCCTCGGCGACCGTGCGGCGCTGCTCGCCCGGTCCGCGGCTCCGCTCCACCTCGCCTCCGCCGAGGCGCTGCACGAGGCGTACAGGGCTGCGCTCCGCCGCCCCGAGGCGTTCGCTCGCGGCGGGTCACCCAGCGAGTCGCGCGACCTCGTGGAGCGCTCGGTGCGGGCCGAGCTCGCCGTAGCGCTGGCCGTGTCCGAGCGCGTGGCCGCCCGGGAGCTCGAGCACGCCCGCCTGCTGGTCGAGCACCTCCCGTGCACGCGCGCCGCGCTGGCCGAGGCGCGGCTGCGCTGGGAGGCGGGGCAGATCATCTGCGGAGTCGCCGCGACCCTGCCGCCGGCCTCCCTCCGGGAGTTCGACGAGCGCGCTGCGGGACTCGCCGCCTCGATGACGCCGACCCAGCTGCGGGGACGCCTCGTCCGACTGCGCGACGAACTGCACGACGTGCCCCTCGCCGATCGCCACGCTCGCGCCCGGGAGGACCGGGCCGTCTGGGTCTCACCCGAGCAGGACGGCATGGCCACGCTCTGCGCGACCCTCCCCGCTCCGGCCGCGATGGGCGCGCTCGCGCGGCTCGACCGGATCGCCCGCACCCTCCGCGACGGGAACGGCGACAGGACGGGCGGCGGGAGCGGTCCGGCGCAGGAGCGCACGCTCGCGCAGCTGCGGGCCGACGCGCTCGTCGACCTGCTCTGCGACGGCGACGTGTCCGGTACGGCGCCAGGCGACGAGAGGCCGCGGACGTCTGCTCGCGGCATCCGGGCCGAGGTGCGTCTGACCGTGGCCGCGAGCACCGCGGCCGGGCAGGACGAGACGCCGGCAGAACTGGACGGCTACGGCCTCGTCCCGGCCGGCGTCGCGCGCGAGCTCCTCGGACCCTGCTCGGCCGTCACCCCGGTGCTCATCCACCCGGGGTCGGGTGCCGTCGTCTCGGTCGGCAGGACGCACCGCCTCCCTCCCCCGCGGATGCGCCTCGCACTCCAGCTGCGCGACCGGACCTGCCGCTTTCCCGGCTGCACCCGGCCGGCGGCGACGGCCGAGGCCGACCACACGCTGGAGTGGCGCCACGGAGGCGACACCGCACTCCACAACCTGGCGTCGCTCTGCGTCGGCCACCACCACGTCCGCCACGGGGACCGCTGGACCTACACGCTCCACCCCGACGGTTCGGCCGACTGGACCACTCCCACCGGCCGCCGCGTGGTCACCCGTCCCCCCGATCCGCCCGCGCCACCGTGGCCACCGCGCAGGCCGAGCTTCAGCGATGCGCCGCCGCCGTTCTGACCGCGGGACATGCTGCGCTCCTGCGGGCGCGGGATGCCCCCCACCCGCACTCGGAGCGCGCCCTCAGAGCGCGCCGGCCAGCTCCAGGAGCGCGAGGTCCGATCCGCGTGGCCCGACCAGGCAGAGCCCCACCGGAGCACCGTCGACGCTCAGCCGCGGCACCGACAGCGCCGGATACCCGCCGATCCCCGCGACGCAGGTCAGGCCGAGCGTCGCCGACCGTGCCGCGTCGATCGTCTCGACCGACGCGTCGAGGGTCGGCGCGACCGACGACGCCGACGGCAGGAGCAGCACCCGCCCGTCGAGCGCGCCGTCGAGCGCCTGCCGGAAACCCGCGACCCGCGCCCGCGCGGCCGTCTCCTCCTGCTCGTCGACGAGCGAGGCCGCGTCGAAGCGCGCCTGCACGTCTGCCGCCAGCACTCCCGGATGCGCCGCGACCCACGAGCCGCTCGACCGCCACGCCTCCGCGGCCTGCACCAGCCGGAACGCCTCGAGCATCTCCGCCACGGCCGGCAGCGCCACCTCGTCGGCGCTCAGCCCCTCGACGGCCGATCGGAACGCCGCGCGGACGGCCGCGTCCACCCCGCCCAGCAGTGCCGGCGCCACCGCGAGACTCCGCACCGGCGGGCCGGACGGCAGGCAGACCTCGGCCACCCGCCTCAGCGTGCCGAGGTCCCGCGTCAGCCACCCGACGGTGTCGAAGCTCGGCGCCAGCGGCAGCAGCCCCTCGACGGGCACTGCACCGTGGGTCGTCCTCAGCCCCCACAGGCCCTGGTAGGAGGCGGGTACCCGGATCGATCCCGCGGTGTCGGTCGCCAGCCCGACGGCTGCCTGCCCGAGCGACACGGCGGTCGCCGGTCCGCTCGACGATCCGCCCGGGATCGCTCCGGGCACGGCCGGATTGGGCGGCGTCCCGTAGCCGGAGTTCCGGCCGGCGATGCTGTAGGCGAACTCATCGGTCTGAGCGATCCCGCGCACCGACGCTCCCGCTGCGAGCAGCTGCGCGACGGCCGGAGCGGTCGCCGCCTCGATCGGCGCGGAGGCGAGGCGGGCCGGCACTCCCGCGCCGATCCGCTGGCCCTCGATCGCGAAGAGGTCCTTGACTGCGACGTCCAGTCCGTCGAGGGTCCCGGAGCCGGCGGCCGGCACGAGCGGCGCGCCGACGGCCCGCCAGACGCGGGGGTCCAGCGCGGGCGAGGGCGCCTGCACCTGCGCAGCGCGCACCCGCCAGGTCCCGCCCTCGCGCGACCACAGCTGCGTGACGAGCCCGCGCCCGCCACGGGCCGGAGCGTTCACGCTCACCACGAGCGCCGTGCCCGCATCGACCGCCCTGACGTGCAGCTCCACCAGCTCCCGCACAGGTGCCCCGCCGCGACGACCCCGGAAGCCGGTGATCACCGCGTGGCCGACGAGCAGCCCGGAGGCGTCGCCCCGGAGCGTCGTCGGCGCGTCCACGAACGCGTCGGCGAGCGCCGCGACGTCGTCCGCCCCGAGCGCCGCCTCGTACGCCAGGACCGCGTCCACCAGCCCGTCCGGCAGGTCGCCCTCGAGCGTCGTCACCCGCGGGTCAGTCATCGAAGTCGGCCGTCCGGACGCGGGCGTGCACGCCCTTCACCAGGTCGACGACCTGCGAGATGTCGAAGTCGGTCGCCGCGCTGAGGTAGGCGTAGGCGTGAGCCGGGTCCATCCCGTAGCGGGCCGCCAGCAGCGCGATGGCCGCGCGGACGCAGTTCTGCACGGCGACGTCCAGGTCCTCGTCCATCCCGGTGGGCACGAGGAACTCGCCGGTCTCCCCCATCGGCCCGAGCAGCTCCCCGAACGCCGCGATCGCCTCGGCGCGCGGGACGACCTCCAGGCGCACCCGGACGCGCAGGCTCGCCTCCATCGCCGTCAGCGCCACCTCGCCGTCGCCCTGCGCGAAGTGGGGATCGCCGACGTACGCGAGCGCGCCCGGGACCTGCACGGGAAGGTAGAGGCTGGTTCCGGCGGTCAGCAGTGCGATGTCGATGTTGCCCCCGTGCGCACCGGGCGGCACGGAGTGCGGGCGCTCCTCCCCTGCGACGGCGACGCCCATGATCCCGAGGAACGGCCGGAGCGGGAACCGGGCTGCCCGCTCTCCTCCCGGCACCAGCGGGATCACGCCGCGGAGACCGCCCTGCGCGTCCTCGTCGACGCGCGCGAAGACGCTGAACGGCCCCTCCTGCAGCGGGTACTCGCCCGGCAGCGCCCCGCGGCCGTGCCGGTTCGAGACGACTCCGTACGGCACGCGCGGCTCGGCCTCGAGGAGGGTCATCCGGAGCAGGTCCCCCGGCAGCGCTCCCCGGACGGCGATCGGCCCCGTGACCACGTGCGGCCCGTCCGTCTCGCCGTCGCGGAACGGCCCGTCCGCGGCGAGCGCGACCGCGTCGCGCAGCACCCCCTCCGGAGCGACTCCGTGGCGGCCGAAGAAGGCGACCGGATCGCGGCCCTGATCCTCCAGCACGCCCTCGTGGCTGAGCGTGTCGATGACGACCTCGGCCCCCGAGTCGACGGTGAGCACGGGCGCGTCCGCCGCGCACGGCAGGCGCCCCCACAGCACCGAACCCGGCTCGGCCGGCAGGTAGTCGACCCCCGGCGGCACTCCCTCACCGGGCTGCACCGCCCACTCCGTCCACCGCATGCGCGTCCGCCTCCCGCGCGGCCCGTCCGCGCCGTCCGACCCTAACCGCGCCGTGTTTCGAGCATATGCACGCGTGTGCCACGATTCTCCAGACCCGCCCCCGACGACAGGACTCCCGTGTTCCGACGCCTGCGCACCCGCTCCGAGGGCGCGACCCTCGGCCTGATGCTCGCCCTCACCTTCTCGACCGGCATCATCGACGCCGTCGGGTACCTCGGGCTCGACCGCGTCTTCGCCGGCAACATGACCGGCAACGTCGTCATCCTCGGCATGGCCCTCTCCGGCGCGGCCGACCTGCCCGTGGTCGGCCCCCTGATCGCGCTGGGCGCCTTCATGATCGGCGCCGTGATCGGCGGCCGGGTGCTCCGCCCGGTGAAGAAGGGCTGGACCTCGCGCTCGACCTGGCTCTTCGCGGTGGTCGGCATCCTGCTCGGCGTCCTGGCGATCGTGCTCGCGGTCGTGCCCGAGCACCCCGAGCCACTCGCCTTCACCGTCACCGGCGTGCTGGGCGGGGCGATGGGCCTCCAGGCCGCGACCGCCCGCCACCTCGCCGTCAAGGACGTCACGACGGTCGTCGTGACCTCGACGATTACCGGCCTCGCCGCGGACTCCCGCCTGGCGGGTGGTTCCGGTCAGCCGTGGTTCCGCCGCGCGGCGGCGATCGTCCTGATCGCCGCGGGTGCCGGAGTCGGCGCGCTCGCCCTGCTGGTCGGACTCTGGCTCGGCCTGGCGATCGCCGCGGTCATCACGCTCGTCGCGACGCTGCTGGGCGAGCTCGTCGTCCACTCCCGGTACGCTCCGGCGCCCGCCGACGCCGCCGCCTGAGGCGGCGCCCACCGGCGCGTCAGCGCGGCAGTTGCTGGCAGTGCGGGCAGAGGTGCGAGGAGCGGTTCATGAACGGCACCCGCACGATCGCCGCGCCGCACCGGGCGCACGGCTTCCCCGTCTGCCCGTAGGCGTGCAGGCTGTGCGAGAAGTAGCCGGAGGCGCCGTTCACGTTCACGTACTGCGCATCGAAGCTGGTGCCGCCCTCGGCCAGCGCCCGTTCGAGCACCGAGCGCACCTCGGCGAAGAGGCGGCGGATGCGCGCCTCGCCGAGCGACGAGCTCGGCCGCTCCGGGTGCAGCTCCGCCGCCCACAGCGACTCGTCCGCGTAGATGTTCCCGATGCCGCTCACGAGCGTCTGGTCGAGCAGCGCCCGCTTGATCCCGCTGCTCCTCCTCGCCAGCGACGCGACGACCGAGCCCAGGTCGAAGGAGGGGTCGAGCGGATCGCGGGCGATGTGCGCGACCTGCGAGGGCACGGCGCGCAGCCAGCCGCCTCCGCGGACCTCCTCGCCCGCGTAGCCGCCCGGCGCTCCGTCCGGGGTCGGCACCAGAGCGTCGACCGCCATCGAGCCGAAGATCCGCTGGTCGACGAAGTGCAGGGCGAGCTCGCCGTGCTCGGGGTGCTCGATCCCGATCCGGATGCGCGCCAGCCGCGGCAGCGCCGCATCCGCCGTGCGCAGCAGCACCTGGCCGCTCATGCCGAGGTGCACGAGCAGCGCCTCGTCGCGGCCCGCGGGCAGCCAGAGGAACTTCCCGCGCCGCACCGCCGCTTCGAGCCGGCGCCCGACGAGCAGGCGCTCGAAGGTCCCGTGCGGATGCACGTGCCGCTTCAGCGAGCGCTCGTCGACGATCTCGACGCCGGTCACCAGGGAGCCGGTGACCGCGGGAGCGAGACCCGCCCGCACCACCTCGACCTCGGGCAGCTCGGGCACGGTCAGTCCGAGACCGTTGGAGCGACGGGTGCGCCGGGGGCCGCCAGACGCGTCCACGCGTCGAGCGCGGCGGCCATCTCGGCCGCCTTCTTGCTCGTCCCCTCGCCGCGGGCGGTGACGAGTCCGCCGACGATCACGGTGGCGACGAACACCTTGTTGTGGTCGGGGCCGGTGGCGGCGATCTCGTAGCGCGGGGCCGGCGCACCGCGCTGGGCGGCCGCCTCCTGCAGGCTCGTCTTCGGGTCCATCGAGACGCCGAAGCGGAGCGGATCGGCCCGCAGAGGGGCGATCAGGCGCAGCACCAGGTCGCGGGCCGCGTCGGGACCGGTGCCCAGGTAGACGGCGCCGATGATGGCCTCGACCGTGTCGGCGAGGATCGACGCCTTGTCGCGGCCGCCGGTCAGCTCCTCGCCGCGTCCGAGGCGGAGGAACTCGCCCAGGCCGATGCCGCGGGCGATCTCGGCGAGCGCGACGGTCGAGACGAGGCTCGCCCGGCGTTTGGCCAGGTCGCCCTCGCTGAGGGCGGGGTACTCGGTGTAGAGCATGACGGTCACGGCCTGCCCGAGGATCGAGTCGCCGAGGAACTCGAGGCGCTCGTTGTGCGGGATGCCGCCGTGCTCGAAAGCGAACGACCGGTGCGTCAGGGCGAGCTCGAAGAGCTCACCGTCGAGGCTCACGCCGAGCGTGGCCTCCAGACGCGACCGGTCGTCGCTGGAGGGTCGTGCGGAGGTCTGGTTCACCATGGACCGCGGTCCGTTCGTCGAGAGGCGGTGCGCCCCGCGCCGTGCGGACGAGGAGCGGGATCAGACGTCGGCGACCTTGCGGCCCTTGTACTCGAGGAACAGCGCGGTGCCCGCGGAGTCCTCGACGACCTTGGCGCGGTGGGGAAGGCTGTAGACGACCTTGCCGTTCTCGATGGTCTTGACGAGGGTGGGGACCTCGGCCTTCCACTGCGAACGACGGGCGTGGGTGTTCGCGCGGGACTTCTTCCTCTTGGGAACAGCCATGATTCTCTCTTCTCTACCTCTAGTCGGATTCGGTGCGGGCGGTCGCGCCCTCACCGCTGTCTGCGGAAGCTCTGTCGGTGGAAGCTCCGGGCGCTGCGGCCCCGCCGTCCTCCTCGCTCAACCCTGCGAGCGCGGCCCACCGGGAGTCGCGCGGCGCCTCGGGTTCGGGCGTGGAGGAATCGGCCAGCCGCTCCCCCGTGACGGGGTCGAGGCCCGGACAGTCCGGCCGGCAGACCGGCTGGAACGGCAGCGACAGAACCACCGCATCCCTGACCAGAGGTTCAAGATCCACGTGGTCGTCGTGAACCTCATAGTCGAAAGCTTCGTCAGAAGAGTACGCGAAAAGTTCCTGGAACTCGACATCGACAGGCAGGGAGATGTCGGTCAGGCACCGGCTGCACTCGCCGTCGGCCCTCGCCGACACCTCGACACTGGCCAGAATCCCCTCGTGCACGGACTCGAGCCGGACGTCGAGATCGACGGCCGATCCCTTGCGGACCGCGACGATCCCCTCGCCGAACTGCTCCGGCGCCTCGAGCTCGAGGCGGTGCTCGCGCATCTCGCCCGGTCGCCTCACGAGGTCGCGCACGTTCACGGTGAACGGCGTCTTCTTGAAAGTAGTCACGAGGGTCCAGCCTACCCCTCCCGGCCCCCTCCGGGGCCGGAGGGGCCGGGAGGAGCCGGGAGGGGCGGAGTCCGGGCTCAGGCGCCGCCGGCCTCCAGCGTCACGTCGATCGGCGCGTAGTCGGCACCGCTCGTGTCCACTCCCTCGTCGGCGAGCTCCGCGAGCGCCTTCTCGATGTACTCGTTCGAGTAGGCGGTGGCGGGCGGGTCCGCGCTGATGATCGTCGCGCCCGTCTCGTTCTCCGTCTCCTTCGCGATGTCGACCGTCTGCTGCCACGCGGCCTCGTCGATCATCCCGACGCCGCTCGTCGAGGGCCAGATCAGCTTGTTGACCTCGTTGGTCATCCAGAGCTGGTGGCTGGTGCCGAGCGTGGATCCGGCCGCGGTGACGATGTCGGCCGCCGCCTGCGGGTCGTCCTTCGCGAAGATCCAGCCCTTGATCGAGGCCTTGATGAAGGCGACCGTCTGCTCGGCGTACGCGTCGTCGTCGGCGAGCCTGCCCGCGTCCGCCCAGATCGCGTCCTGGAGCATCGCGGTCCCGATGTCGTTCCAGCTGATGACGTTCAGGTCGTCCGGCCGGTACAGCTCGCCTGTGGCGGGGTTCACGGTCTCGAGGACCTGGGCGTACTCGTTGTAGGTCATCGCCTGGGCCGCGTCGATGTCGCCTGCGAGGAAGCCGTTCATGTCGAACTGCTGCTGGACCAGCGAGATGTCGTCGAGGGAGACGCCGTCCTTCTGCATGCCGGCGAACAGCTCCCACTCGTTGCCGTAGCCCCAGCTGCCCACGCTCTTCCCGGCCAGGTCGGCCGGCGAGGTGATCCCCTTGTCCTTGAAGGAGATCTGCGTGGTGGCGCTGCGCTCGAAGATCTGCGCGACGTCGGTGATCCCGGCCCCCTGCTCGATCGAGCCGAGGACCTTGGGCACCCAGGAGATCGCGTAGTCCGCGTCGCCCGAGGCGAGCACGTCCTGGGGGACGATGTCGCCGCCTCCCTCGGCGATCGTCACGTCGAGGCCCTCGTCCTCGTAGTAGCCCTGGTCGAGCGCGGCGTAGTACCCGGCGAACTGCGCCTGGGCCACCCACTGCAGCTGCAGGGTGACCGGCGTGAGGCCGCCGGAGCCGGAGTCCGACCCCGGGTCGGAGCCGCCGGAGTCGCTGCAGCCGGTGAGCGCGAGGCCCACGGCCGCGAAGGCGGCGGTCGTCGTCAGGGTGATGCGGGTGCGTCTGGTCACGGGTCCTCCTGGTGCGGTCTGCGGGGTCGCCGGTGCGGCGCGCCCCGTGGTGCGGCGGTGCAGGTGGTGCTGTGGTGCAGGTGGCGCTGATGATGCGGGCGGTGCGGATGGTGCGTCGGGTGGAGTCGGGAATCGGGAGTCGGGAATCGGGAGGATCGAGAAGGGTGCGGGGACGCGCGGCGCCGCGCTCAGCGCAGCCGGCTGCGGCGCAGCGCGAACGCCTCGAGCGCGGCCGTCACGCAGTAGAACGCGAGGCCGACGAGCACGGCGCCCAGGACGTAGGCGTAGGCGAGCGCGTAGTCGCTGCCCGAGGCCGCCGTCGTGATCGACTTGCCGAGCCCGCCCACGGGTCCGCCGAAGTACTCGGCGACCAGCGCCGAGATCACCGCGAGCGAAGAGGCGATGCGGAGCCCCGTGAAGACGTAGGGCACCGCTCCCGGCAGCGTGATCGTGCGGGCGGTCTGCCAGGGGGTCGCCGCGTAGGCCTTCAGCAGGTCGCGGTGCACCGGAGCGGCCTGCCGCAGCCCGCGCAGCGTCGTCACGTACACCGGCACGAACACGGCGAGCGCCGCGACGAGCTGCCTCGCGGTCTCGGCGTTCGCTCCGAACATCGTGTAGAGCACCGGAGCGAGGGCGACGATCGGCACGACGGCGGCCGCGGCCACGATCGGCGCGACCAGTCCGTCGAAGACCCGCGCGAGCGCCGAGAGCCCGGCGACCACGACCGCCAGCACCGCGCCGACCAGCAGGCCGACCAGCGCGTTGCGGCCGGTCACCGCGCTGCCCTCGGCGACGGAGCCGAGGTTCGTGGCGAACTCCTGTCCGATCGCCAGCGGCGACGGGAGCACGAACGGCTGGATCGCCAGAGCGGTGACCCCGGCCTGCCAGAGCAGGACCGCGGCGATCCCGAGCACGAGCGGCGCGAGCACGCTGCGCGCCAGCGCCGTCGTGCTCACCGGTTCTCCACTCCGCGCGGCACGGCGGCGGGATCGCCGTGCAGCAGCTCGCGCACGGCGCTCACGTCGCGGAAGAACGCCGTGTCCTCCCTGACCGCCGCGTCGCGCTCGGATGCTCCGGGGAGTCCGACCGGGAGGACGTCGCGGATCCTTCCCGGCCGCGGCGACATCACCACGACGCGGTCCGAGAGGAACACCGCCTCCGGGATCGAGTGGGTGACGAAGACGACGGCGGCGCCGGTCTCGCGCCGGATCCGCAGCAGCTCCGTCTGCATCCGCTCGCGGGTCATCTCGTCGAGCGCCCCGAACGGCTCGTCCATGAGGAGCAGGCGCGGGCTCTCGGCGAGCGCCCGCGCGATGGCGACGCGCTGCTGCATCCCGCCGGAGAGCTGGTCCGGGTAGGAGTCGGCGAAGTCGCCGAGCCCGACCAGCGCCAGCAGCTCGTCGACGCGCGAGCGCCGGGCGGTCGCGGCGACGCCGTGCAGCTCCAGCGGCAGGGCGATGTTCGCCCGGATCGTGCGCCACGGCAGGAGGCCCGCCTGCTGGAACGCGATCCCGTAGTCCTGGTCGAGCCTCGCCTGCCGGGCCGTCTTGCCGAACACGGCGATCGAGCCGGAGTCCGGCTCGTCGAGGTCGGCGATCAGCCGCAGCAGCGTCGACTTGCCGCAGCCGGACGGGCCGATCAGCGAGACGAACTCCCCCGCGGCCACCTCGAGCGAGACGTCCTGGAGCGCCGTGACGCTCGCGGCGCGGGCGGTGGTGAAGGTCCTCGTGACGGAGTCGACGACGACCGCGGATCCTGCAGGGCTCATGCGGGCTGCTCCCCTCGGCGGTACGGACGGAGGAGGGTGCCGAGCAGACCGACGGAGCCGGCGGCCGCGAGGCCCACCAGCACCGCCCCGAGGATCGGCGCCCAGGGCTTGGCGGGGTCGCCTCCGGCAGCGGAGGCGAACTCGATGATCATGCGGCCGATCCCGCCGCGCAGGCCGATCGAGACCTCGGCGACGATCGTGCCGACGACGGCGCTGACCGCTCCGAGCCGGAGGGCCGGCAGCAGGTAGGGCACGCTCGCCGGGAGCCTCAGGCGCACCAGCGTCTTCCACCAGCCGACGCCGTACACGTGCATCAGCTCGACCTGGTGGGCCGTCGGCGAGCCGAGCCCGCGGAGCGCCCCGATCGAGACGGGGAAGAACGCGAGGTAGGAGGCGATCAGTGACACCGACATCCAGTTCTCCCAGGTCACCGGTCCGAGCTCGAGCTGCGACCCCCAGCGCCGCACCAGTGGGGCGATCGCGATCAGGGGCACCGTCTGGCTCAGCACGATCCAGGGCAGCACCGCCGACTCCGCCGTGCGGAACCGCTGCATCAGGAGAGCCAGGAGCAGCCCCACGACGGTGCCGACGACCCAGCCGACCGCGGCGATCCCGAGCGAGAAGGCACTCGCCCCCAGGACGGCCGACCAGAGCGCCGGGGCGTTCCGCGCTCCGGTGACCGGCTCGCCGAGCCGGGCCGCGATCTCCCAGAGGTGGGGCATCGCGATGGCGCTCGTGCGCGGGAGCACCGTGACTCCTCCGACGACCACCCCGGCCTCGGGCCCGAGCGCCTTCCAGCCCTCCCACACGAGCGCGAGCAGGAGGAGCCCGCCGGCGCCGAGCACGAGCCCGCGCGCGAGGGCCGGTCTCATGCGCGGGCCACGATGTGCTCGCGCAGCTCCGGGATGACCCGCTCGCCGTACACGCGCAGCGTCTCCTCCTTGTTGTCGTGCTGGAGGTAGCCCGCGAACTGCGTCACGCCGATGTCGGCGAGCGCCCGGAGCTTCTCGATGTGCTCGTCCGCCGTGCCCAGCACGCAGAAGCGCTCCACGATCTCGTCCGGCACGAAGGCGGTGTGGCTGTTGCCCGCGCGGCCGTGCTCGTTGTAGTCGTAGCCCTCGCGCCCGGCGATGTAGTCCGTCAGCGCCTGCGGCACCGCTCCGGAGGCGCCGTAGCGGCCCACGATGTCGGCCACGTGGTTGCCGACCATCCCGCCGAACCAGCGGCACTGGTCGCGCATGTGCTCCCGGTCGGTGCCGATGTACATCGGCGCCGCGACGCAGAACTGCAGCGACCCGGGATCCCGGCCGGCGTTCGCCGCCGCCTCCTTGACGGCGCCGATCATCCAGCGCGCGATGTCCACGTCGGCCAGCTGCAGGATGAAGCCGTCGCCGACCTCGCCCGCGAGCTTCAGGGCGAGCGGGCCGTAGGCGGCCACCCAGATCTCCAGGGACGAGCCCCGGCTCCACGGGAACTGCAGCGTCTGGCCGTTGTACTCGACCGGACGGCTGTTGGCGAGCTCGCGGATGACGTGGATCGACTCCCGCAGCGTGTTGAGCGTCGTCGGAGCTCCTCCGGTCACTCTCACCGCGGAGTCGCCGCGGCCGATCCCGCACACCGTGCGGTTCCCGTACATCTCGTTGAGCGTCGCGTGCAGCGAGGCGATGACCGTCCAGTCACGCGTGGCGGGGTTGGTGACCATCGGGCCGACCGTGATCCGGTGCGTCCTCTCGAGGATCTGCGAGTAGATCACGTAGGGCTCCTGCCAGAGCAGGTGCGAGTCGAAGGTCCACGCGTAGTCGAAGCCGTGCGTCTCCGCGAGGACGGCGAGCGCGACGGTGCGCGAGGCGGGCGGGTTGGTCTGGAGGACGACTCCGAAGTCCATGGGGTTCCTTCTGCTCGATCAGGTGCTGGCTCGGATCGGGTGCCGGCTCAGATCAGGTACTGGCTCAGACCGCGCGGGATGTACGCCCCGTCGCCCTTCGTGCCGACGTAGGAGCCGTCGTCGACGACGACCCTGCCGCGGGAGATCACCGTGTCGACGTGGCCGTCGATCTCGAAGCCCTCCCAGGCCGA
Source organism: Rathayibacter sp. AY1B8 (assembly GCF_002932775.1). Lineage (NCBI taxonomy): Bacteria > Bacillati > Actinomycetota > Actinomycetes > Micrococcales > Microbacteriaceae > Rathayibacter > Rathayibacter sp. AY1B8. Next base: position 14,267 of record NZ_PSWJ01000010.1, read on the forward strand.
GTAGTCCATGTTCATGTGGTGGCTTCGGCCCTCGCCGATCCCGATCGAGGTGTGCCCGCTCGGGTCGTAGACGACGACGTCGCCGTCGGCCCCGGGCTGGATGACGCCCTTCCTCCCGTACATCCCGAACATCCGCGCCGGGGTGGTCGAGGTGAGCTCGACCCAGCGCGGCAGGGAGATCTGCCCCGACACCACGCCCTGGTACATCAGGTCCATCCGGTGCTCCACCGAGCCGATGCCGTTGGGGATCGTCGAGAAGTCGCCGATCCCCATGTCCTTCTGGCCCTTCATGCAGAAGGGGCAGTGGTCGGTCGAGACCATCTGGATGTCGTTGGTGCGCAGCGACTGCCACATGTGGTGCTGATGCCCCTCCGCCTTCGAGCGCAGCGGCGTGGAGCACACCCACTTCGCGCCCTCGAAGCCCGGCGCGCCGAGCTGCTCCTCGAGCGAGAGGTAGAGGTACTGCGGGCAGGTCTCGCCGAAGACGTTCATGCCGCGGTCGCGGGCCTGCGCGATCTGCTCCACCGCCTGCTTCGCGGAGACATGGACCACGTACAGCGGCGCGCCGGTGAGGTCGGCGATCATGATCGCCCGGTGCGTCGCCTCCTCCTCCGCCTGCCAGGGTCGAGAGGTGCCGTGGAAGTACGGCGCGGTGTTCCCGGCGGCGAGGGTCTGCTTCACCAGTTCGTCGATGAGGGCGCCGTTCTCGGCGTGCATCATCATCATCGCGCCGTTCTCCGCGCCCTTCTGGAACGCCCGGAGGATCTGCCCGTCGTCCGAGAGGAACACGCCCTTGTAGGCCATGAACAGCTTGAAGCTGGTCACCCCCTCGCGCATCAGCTCGTCCATCGCGACGAGCGAGGAGTCCTGCACGTCCGAGAGGATCTGGTGGAAGCCGTAGTCGATCGCGCAGTTGCCGGCCGCCTTCTCCTGCCACGCCTGGAACCGGTCGACGACGCTCTCGCCCGGGTACTGCACCACGAAGTCGACGATCGACGTCGTGCCGCCCCAGGCCGCGGCGCGCGTGCCGGTCTCGAAGGTGTCCGAGGCGGAGGTGCCGCCGAACGGCATCTCCATGTGCGTGTGCGCGTCGATCCCGCCCGGGATGACGTACTTGCCGCTCGCGTCGATCACCCGGTCGACGTGGGCCGCCAGGTCGAAGCCCAGCAGCGTGGAGCCGGGGGCGAGGACGGCGGCGATGGTCTCGCCGTCGATCAGGACGTCTGCGGCTCCGGTGCCGGTCGCGTTGACGACCGTCCCGCCGGTGATGAGGGTCTTCATCGGTCTTCCCCGTCTCGGTCTGCGGTCACGGCTTCGGGATGCTGGTGTACGACTCCGGCCGGCGGTCCCGGTAGAACTGCCAGTCGTCGCGCATCTCCTGCACCATGTCCATCTCGAGGTCGCGGATCAGGATCTCCTCGGCCTCGCCCGAGCCCCGCTCCCCGACGAACTCCCCCCGCGGATCGATGATCTGGCTGGTGCCGTAGAAGTCGACCGCGAGGTCGCCGTACTCGTTGTCCTCCCGGCCGACGCGGTTGGGCTGCAGCACGAAGTAGCCGTTCGCCACCGCGGCCGCCGGGCCCTCGACCTCCCAGAGGCGGTTCGACAGGCCGGGCTTGGTGGCGTTGGGGTTGAAGACGAGGTGGGCGCCGTTCAGGCCCAGCTCCCGCCAGCCCTCCGGGAAGTGGCGGTCGTAGCAGATGTGGACGCCGACCTTGCCGACCGCGGTGTCGAAGACCGGGAAGCCGAGGTTCCCGGGCCGGAAGTAGAACTTCTCCCAGAAGCGGTCCAGGTGCGGGATGTGGTGCTTGCGGTACTTGCCGAGGATCGTCCCGTCGGCGTCGACCACGACCGCGGTGTTGTAGTAGACGCCGGTCTGCTCCTCCTCGTAGATCGGGAGGATCATCACCACGCCCAGCTCCTTCGCGAGGGCCGCGAAGCGCTGCACGATCGGCCCGTCGGCGGGCTCGGCGTAGCGGTAGTACTTCTTGTCCTGGGTGATGCCGAAGTACGGGCCGTAGAACAGCTCCTGGAAGCAGACGATCTGCGCGCCGTCGGCTGCGGCGTCCCGGGCCATCCGCTCGTGCTTGTCGAGCATCGACTCCTTGTCGCCGGTCCAGGTCGTCTGGGTGATCGCTGCGCGGACGATGGTCATCGGTACCTCCATGCTCGGGCGTCCCTGTCCGGCTCCGGTCGTGCTCCGCCGGGCGGTGCGGAGCCGGGGACGTGGACCCACTGTGGTCCCCGCCGGGCCCGAAGGCAATGACGGACCGTCCGGCTCCGGGGACAGGGCTTCATCGTCGGGGTTCGACGTTTCCCCGGTGTTTCCGGCGCGGATCCGCAGCATTAAGGCTCGCCGGGGGAGGAATCCGTCGGTGCCGCTAGCGTGGGCGGATGCGCATCACGATCCTGGCCGGAGGCGTCGGCGGCGCCCGCTTCACCTCGGCGGTCCGCGAGCACCTCCGCGATCTCGAGGCCGCCGGCGGCGAGGCGAGCGAGATCACCGTCGTCGTCAACACCGGCGACGACATGTGGCTCACCGGCCTCAAGGTCTGCCCCGACCTCGACTCGATCACCTACGCGCTCGGCGGAGTGAACGACACGGAGCGCGGCTGGGGGCGGGCCGGCGAGAGCGAGCGGGTCTCGGCCGAGCTCACCGCCTTCGGCGTCGGCTGGCCGTGGTTCACCCTGGGCGACCTCGACCTCGGCACCCACATCGCCCGCAGCTCGATGCTGCGCGACGGCCTCACCCTCTCGGAGGCGACCGCGCGGATCACCGCCCGCTGGCCGCTGGGGGTCCGCCTGCTGCCGATGTCGGACCAGGACGTCGAGACCCACGTCGAGGTCGACCTTCCCGGCGAGGGCGTGCGGCTCCTCCACTTCGAGGAGTGGTGGGTGCGGCTTCGGGCGTCAGCGCCCGCGCGCCGCTTCGTCCAGCAGGGGGTGGAGAGCGCCCGCCCCGCCCCGGGCGTGCTGGAGGCGATCGCCGACACCGACGCGGTGCTCGTCGCCCCCTCCAATCCCGTCGTCTCGATCGGCACGATCCTCGGAGTGCCCGGGATCGCGGACGCCCTCCGCCGGACCTCCGCACCCGTCGTGGGCGTCTCCCCCGTCATCGGAGGCGCGGTGGTGCGCGGCATGGCCGACGCCTGCCTCGCCGCGATCGGCGTCGAGACCTCCGCCGAGGCCGTCGGCCGGCACTACGGAGCCCGGAGCGGGGGCGGCCTCCTCGACGCCTGGCTCGTCGGCGAGGAGGACGCGGACGCGGTCCCGGCGCTCGAGTCGGCGGGGCTCCGCGCCCGCTCCGTGCCGCTCTGGCTGACCGGCCGGGACGCCTCCGTGCGGCTCGCCGCCGACGCTCTCGCCGCCGCGAGGGGCTGAGCGGAGCCTCCTCCCGGGGCCGCGGACCGCGTGTCGCAGCGCGGATGCGGTCACGCCTCCCACGGGGCGCCCCGTTCCCTTGTACGGTCGGAGGCGGACGAACTCCCCGATTCACCCCCGCACCGGACCCGGAATCCCTCGGTCGCGCCCCCGACCGCGTCCTCACCACGTCTCCGAGCCCTGCGGAACCGCGTGCCGTCCCGTCAGGAGGAAACCATGGAGCCCAGCTCGAGGATCAGCACCGAGCGGATCGAGCCCGACATCGTGGTGATCCGCCCCGTCGGCCGGCTCGACCTGTCCACGGCGTGGGAGCTCGAAGCGGTCCTCCAGCGCGCGCTCGAGGCGGGAGAGGTCCGCGTGGTCGTCGACCTGGCGGCCGTCGAGTTCCTCGACTCGTCCGGGCTCGGCGTCCTCGTCGCCGGACTCAAGGAGGCGCGGAAGGCGGGCGGCGAGCTGCGCGTGGCCGCCGCCGGCGAGCAGCCCGCCATGGTGCTCGGCCTGTCCAACCTCGACCGCCTGCTCGGGAGCGCCGAGACCGTCGAGGAGGCCTACCGTGCCTGAGCGCTCCTTCGTCGTGCGCACGCCGCCCGAGGACGGCGTCACCGCCGTCCACGAGGCGCTCGAGGAGCTGTGGCTCGAGGAGCCGGGCGTCGCGCCGGTCGACCGGATGTCGTTCGAGACCGCGCTGGTCGAGCTGACCTCGAACATCGTCCAGCATGCCCGGTCGTACCGGCACATCATCTGCCTGGTCGAGATCCGCGTCGACGCGACCGAGCTGCGCGCCTCGCTCAACGACTCCGCCGAGGAGGCGCCCGCCGAGGTCGCCGACCCCCGCGACATGCCGGACGAGTGGGACGAGGCAGGCCGCGGGATCCCGTTCATCCACGCCCTCGTCACCGAGTTCTCCTACCGCCGTGTCGACGGGCAGAACCTCTGGGCACTCGCCCGGACCCGCACGTGAGCGAGCCGACCGAGCGCGCCCGCCTCGCCGCGATCGCCGAGCTCGGGATCGGCCTGAGCACCCCCCAGGAGCGCTTCGACAGGATCACCCGCGTCGCCCGCCGACTCCTGCGCGTCCCCCTCGCCGAGATCAACATCCTCGAGGAGTCGACGCAGTTCACGAAGTCGCCCCAGCGCTCGGCGCGGGCGAGCAGGATGCTGCGCGCCGACTCGATGTGCGACGTCACGGTCCAGCAGGGCGACATCCTCGTCGTCGAGGACGCCACCGCCGATCCGCGGTTCGCCGACCGCGGAGTCGTCACCGGATCCCCTCACGTGCGCTTCTACGCGGGCCGCCCGCTCGTCGTCGGGGACGGCCTCCGCGTCGGCACGATCTGCATCATCGACAGCGAGGTGCGCGGCTTCTCGGAGGAGGAGCGCGAGATCCTCGAGGACCTCGGCCGGTGGGCCGAGCGGGAGCTGCGCGAGATCGCCTTCTCCGGACGCGCGAGCGAGACGCAGGAGCGGCTCTGGCCCCAGCGCCTCGACCTCGGCGAGTGGAGCCTCGACTCGCTGACCACGCCGCTGCACGACGTCGCCGGCGACTACACAGCGTGGCGCCGCAGCGGGGACGACCTCTCCCTCGAGCTGGTCGACGTGATGGGCAAGGGGGTCTCGGCGGCGATCGTCGCCTCCGCGATCCGCTCCGCGTTCCAGGCGCGGCCGGAGCTCCCTCCCGCGGCAGCCGTCGAGGCCGTCAACCGCCAGCTCCTGCCCGACCTGACCGCGACCGGCATGTTCGCGACCGCGCTGATCGCCCGGGTCGACCTCGCGAGCGGCGCCGTCTCGTTCGTGGACAGCGGCCACGGCCTCACCCTCCTGCTGCGCGCCGACGGCACCACGGAGCGGCTCGCCTCCACGGGCGTCCCGCTCGGCATCGCCGCCGACGTCTCCTGGGAGGAGGAGCAGCGCGTGCTCGCCCCCGGCGATGCGCTCTTCTCCTGCAGCGACGGCCTGCTCGACGTCCTCGGCGGGCGCCTCGACGCGCTCGACCGTCTCGCCGAGCTGGTGCGGAGCAACGACGACCCCGCTCTCTTCGAGCGTCTGCACGCTCTCGCAGACGACGCGCACGACGATGTGACAGCGTTGGTGCTGCGGCGCTCCGCAGCGCCCGCCCCCTCCTGATCCTGATCGAAAGGACCTCCCCCATGCCTGGTGCACTCGTCCTCGCCGGCGGCGGCCTCGCCGGAATCGCCTGGGAGCTCGGCGTCCTCCGCGGCCTCGCAGACGCCTCCCCAGAGGCGGCCCGCCTCCTGCTCGATCCGTCGACGACCTTCATCGGCACCTCCGCGGGCTCCGCGGTCGCCGCGCAGCTGAGCACCGGCACCGGCCTCGACGAGTCGTACGAGGCCCAGCTCCAGGAGGAGTCCGCCGAGATCGGAGCGGACGTCGACGGTGAGCGCCTCCAGGCCCTCTTCGCCGCGGCCGTCGAGGGCGCGACCTCGCCCCAGGACGCGCGGCGCCGCATCGGCACCCTCGCGCTCGAGGCCGAGACGCTCCCCGAGGACACGCGCCGGGCCGTCATCTCGGCCCGCGTGGGCGACGCCGACTGGCCCGAGCAGCGTCTGCTCATCACCGCGGTCGACACGGCCACCGGTGAGCTGCGCGTGTTCGACCGCGAGAGCGGTGTCGGCCTCGTCGACGCGATCTCCGCCAGCTGCGCCGTCCCCGGGGTCTGGCCTCCCGTCAGCATCGACGGCGTCCGCTACATGGACGGCGGCGTGCGCTCCGGCAGCAACGCCGACCTCGCCGCGGGAGCCGACTGGGTCCTGATCGTCACTCCGCTGCCGGGAGTCGGCACGCCCGGCGCGGGCCTGATCCCGACCGGCGAGCTCGACGCCCTCGCGGACTCGCGGGTCGAGGTGCTCTACGCCGACGAGGAGTCGGTGCGCGCCTTCGGCCCGAACTCGCTCGACCCGGCCGTCCGCGCCGCCTCCGCCCGCGCCGGACGTGCTCAGGGCGCCCGTCTCGCCTCTCGGATCGCCGCGCTGGTCGGCGCCGAGTAGCCGGTCTCAGCGCCGCACGCTGTAGCGCGTGAAGACCGTGCCGTCGGCGAAGCGGTGCTCCTCGCGCAGGTCGAGGCGCGCGTGGAACCCGCACGGGAGGAAGTGGGTCCCGCCGCCCACCGCCACCGGCACCGTGTAGACCTGCACCTCGTCGACGATCCCGGCGAGCAGCGCGTGCCGGGCGAGGGTCGGCCCGCCGATCGAGACGTCGTGGTCGGCGGCGCTGACCTGCGCGGCGACGACGACCGGGTCGAACCCGCCCTCGACGCGGGTACGGCGGGTCTCGGCCGACTCCAGCGTCGTCGAGTACACGACCTTGTCGGCCGCCCGCCACATCTCCTGGAAGTCGCGGATGAACGCGAACTCCTCCGCGAGGGCCCAGGTCTGCTCCCACGCGCGCATGACCTCGTACATGCGCCGCCCGTACAGGTACGTGCGCACCCGCCCCTCGCGCTCCGTGATGAAGCGGTGCACGGCGGGTCGCGGCTCCGCCCAGGCGAATCCGCCGTCCGCGTCGTTCACGTAGCCGTCGAGCGACGCGATCGAGCTGTAGATGAGCGCGCCCACGTCGGCCTCTCTCCGTGGCCGGCTTCGGGACCGCCCACGGGCGCGACCGTAGGCCTCCCGCCTCCGTCCGGCAATGTCCGCCGGGTCCTCTGGCGCGGATCGACGGGTCGCCGCTGCTCCCGACGGCGCTCCCGGCGGTCGGCGCCCCCTCCCGGACCGCGTACCGTGGTCGTGCCGCAGAGAGCGGCCGTGAAGGGTTCGGGATGAAGATCAGCCAGCTGCGCCACTTCGTGGCGGTCGCCGAGGAGCTGCACTTCGTGCGCGCCGCCGAGCGCCTCGGCATCTCGCGGCAGAAGCTCGACTCCTCCGTCGCCGCCGTCGAGCTCGACCTCGGCAAGCCGCTCTTCGAGCCCGGTGCCGCCGCCACGACCCTCACCGCGGCCGGGCGGCAGCGCCTCGCCTCGGCCCGCGAGGAGCTCGCCGCGCTCGGCGACGAGCCGGAGGCGGCCCCGAAGTCGGGAGGCAAGGCCAAGGCCTCCAAGGGGACCGGGCGCGCGCCGATCGTCAAGGGCCAGCCCAAGCCCTACAAGCGCCGCCAGTCCCGCTGACGCGCAGTGTCCGATCGCCGGACGTGGTGGGCCCTACCGGGCTCGAACCGATGACATCCACGGTGTAAACGTGGCGCTCTACCAACTGAGCTAAAGGCCCCCGTCGCGGTCTCACCCGCGGACGATCGACTCGATCCTACGGCAGGCGGAGCGGCCCCCTGCGGGCACTAGCCTCGGCACATGACCGCCGACAGCGACTCCCGGGCGAGGCGGCGCGCCGAGAGCCGCTGGCCCGCCTCCGCCGCGATCCTGGTGGCCGTCGCCCTGAACGTGGCCGGCCACAGCGCCGACACCTCGGTGGTCCGCCTCGTCGCCGCCGGCATCACGCTCGCGCTGCTCGTGCCGCTGTTCGTCGTGAACCCGCACCGACTCGACAGCGAGACGCGCTGGTCGCGCGGGGTCTCCATCGCGCTGGCGGTCGTGCTCGCCGTGGCGAACCAGGTGAACGTGGTCGCCGTGGTGATCGACCTCGTCGACGGGACGGCCGACGGCCCTCCGCTGCTGCTCACCGCGCTCCAGGTCTGGGTCACCAACGTCGTCGCGTACGCGCTGCTGTTCTGGGAGCTCGACCGCGGCGGTCCGGTCGCCCGCGGAACGCTTCCCCGCACCGAGCTGCCGGCGGCCGACTTCGCCTTCCCGCAGGACACCTACCGCGACACCGCGCCCGAGGTCGCCGCGACCTCCTCCGAGCGCGCCGACTGGCGGCCCGGCTTCGTCGACTACCTCTCGGTCTCGACGACGAACACCATGGCGTTCAGCCCGACCGACACGATGCCGCTGTCGAGCCGGATGAAGCTCCTGATGATCGCCGAGGCGTTCACCGGATTCGTCCTGCTGGCCCTCGTGATCTCGCGGGCCGTCAACATCCTCAGCTGACGACCGGGGCGGTCCGCCTCCGGAGGGTCAGACGTGCGCGGGGGCGAGCGCGTCGATCGCGGCGCGGTAGGCGTCGATCGAGCGCGCCTCGCCCGGGGCGGTCATGAACGTGTCCCGGATGACGCCGGCCTTGTCGATCAGGAAGGTCGCGCGGGTCGCGTAGCCCTTCGCCTCGGTGAACACGCCGTACTGCTTGGCGACATCGCCGTGCGGCCAGAAGTCGGAGAGGAGCGTGAAGTCGTAGCCCTGCTTCTCGCCCCAGGCGCGCAGCGTGTGCTTGGAGTCGACAGAGATGCCGATCAGCTCCACGTCGGCGTGCTCGAAGAGGGAGAGGTTCTCACGCAGCGCGCAGAACTCGCCCGTGCAGGTGCCGGAGAAGGCGAGGGGGAAGAACACCAGGGCGACGTTGCGCCGCCCGTGGAAGTCGCCCAGCTGGATGCGCTCGCCGTACTGGTTCGCGAGTTCGAAGTCGGGAGCCAGGGTCAGCTTCTCGAGAGCCATCGGTCCGATGTCCTTCCGTGCGCACGAGAGTCGCGCGAGCACGAGGGGCAATGCTAGACCCGCTCCGCGCAGACTCCAAGGAACGGCCCGTCTCCCCCGATCACGGGCCGGTCGACGCGTCCCGTCTGGCGCTCTCCTACAGTCGTCGGCGCCCATTCCTCGTGGATCACCACAGTGCGATTCCAGGTTCGGGGCACGGGAATCGCTAGGCTGACGGAGGTGCCCGCGCGCGGCTCGTCATCCGAGCCCCGGATCCGCGGATCCGCACCGCTTCATGAGAGTGATGTCTCGGGCACGATCTGCCCCCAGAGAGAGGTCGAGGGTGACTGTTAACGATCAGGACCCGTATTCCGTCGGTCACGTGGACTCGGACCCCGAGGAAACGTCGGAGTGGAACGAGTCGCTCGATGCGCTCGTCGAGGAGCGGGGCCGGGGTCGCGGGCGCGACGTCATGCTCAGCCTCCTCAAGCGCTCCAAGGAGCTCCACCTCGGCGTGCCGATGGTGCCCACCACGGACTACATCAACACCATCGCGCCCGAGAACGAGCCCGACTTCCCGGGCGACGAGGACGTCGAGCGCCGCTACCGCGCGTGGATCCGCTGGAACGCGGCCATCCTCGTGCACCGCGCGCAGCGTCCCGGCATCGGGGTCGGCGGCCACATCTCGACGTACGCGTCGAGCGCCTCGCTGTACGAGGTCGGCTTCAACCACTTCTTCCGCGGCCAGGACCACCCGGGCGGCGGCGACCAGGTCTTCATCCAGGGCCACGCCTCCCCCGGCCCGTACGCGCGCGCCTTCCTCGAGGGACGCCTGAGCGAGCACCAGCTCGACGGCTTCCGCCAGGAGAAGTCGCACCGGGGCGGCGGGCTCTCCAGCTACCCGCACCCGCGGCTCATGCCGGAGTTCTGGCAGTTCCCGACCGTGTCGATGGGCCTCGGCCCGATCAACGCGATCTACCAGGCGCAGGCGAACAAGTACCTCACCAACCGCGGCATCAAGGACGCCTCCGACCAGCAGGTCTGGGCGTTCCTCGGCGACGGCGAGATGGACGAGGTCGAGTCGCGTGGTCAGCTCCAGGTCGCCGCGAACGACGGCCTCGACAACCTGAACTTCATCGTCAACTGCAACCTCCAGCGCCTCGACGGACCCGTCCGCGGCAACGGCAAGATCGTGCAGGAGCTCGAGTCGTACTTCCGCGGCGCGGGCTGGAACGTCATCAAGCTCATCTGGGGCCGCGAGTGGGACGACCTGCTCGCCCGCGACACCGAGGGCGCGCTGCTCGACCTGATGAACAAGACGCCCGACGGCGACTTCCAGACCTACAAGACGGAGGACGGCGCCTACGTCCGCGAGAACTTCTTCGGCCGCGACCCGCGCGCCAAGAAGCTCGTCGAGGGCTACTCCGACGAGCAGATCTGGGGCCTGCGCCGCGGCGGCCACGACTACCGCAAGATCTACGCGGCCATGAAGGCCGCGACGGAGCACAAGGGCCAGCCCACCGTCATCCTCGCCCACACCATCAAGGGCTACGGTCTCGGCCGCAGCTTCGAGGGCCGCAACGCGACCCACCAGATGAAGAAGATGACGCTGGACAACCTCAAGTCGTTCCGCGACACGATGCGCATCCCGATCACGGACGCGCAGCTCGAGGAGAACCCCTACCTCCCGCCGTACTACCACCCCGGTCAGAACGACGAGGCGATCGAGTACCTGCAGGAGCGCCGCCGCGCGCTCGGCGGCTACCTCCCCGAGCGCCGCTCGAAGTACACGCAGCTGAACCTTCCCGAGGACTCGGCCTACGCGGTCGGCAAGAAGGGCTCCGGGACTCAGGAGATCGCCACCACCATGGCGTTCGTCCGCATCTTGAAGGACATCCTCCGCTCGAAGGACTTCGGCAACCGCGTCGTCCCGATCATCCCGGACGAGGCGCGCACCTTCGGCATGGACGCGTTCTTCCCGAACGCGAAGATCTACAACCCGCGCGGCCAGCACTACACGTCGGTCGACCGCGAGCTCCTCCTGGCCTACAAGGAGAGCCCGCAGGGCCAGATCCTCCACGTCGGCATCAACGAGGCGGGCGCCCTCGCGGCGTTCACCGCGATCGGCACCTCGTACTCGACGCAGGGCGAGCCGCTCATCCCGGTCTACGTCTTCTACTCGATGTTCGGGTTCCAGCGCACGGGCGACGCGATCTGGGCGGCCGGCGACATGATGTCGCGCGGCTTCATGATCGGCGCCACCGCGGGACGCACCACGCTGACCGGCGAGGGCCTCCAGCACGCGGACGGGCACTCCCCGATCCTCGCGGCGACCAACCCCGCCGTCGTGAGCTACGACCCGGCCTACGGGTACGAGATCGCGCACATCGTGCAGTCCGGTCTCGAGCGCATGTACGGCGGGAAGCACACCGACCCCAACGTCATGTACTACATCACGGTCTACAACGAGCCGATCGTGCAGCCGAAGGAGCCGGAGGACGTCGACGTCGAGGGCATCGTCCGCGGCATCCACCGCATCTCCTGGGGTCAGTGGGACGGGCCGAAGGCCCAGCTCCTCGCCTCGGGCGTCGCCGTGCCGTGGGCGATCGAGGCGCAGAAGCTCCTCGCCGAGGACTGGGGCGTCTCGGCGGACGTCTGGTCGGTCACCTCGTGGAACGAGCTGCGCCGCGACGGCATCAAGGCCGAGCAGCACAACTTCCTCCACCCCGAGGACGCCGAGCAGGTGCCGTACGTGACGCAGAAGCTGGCCGACGCGAAGGGCCCCTTCGTCGCCGTCTCGGACTTCTCGCACCAGGTCCCCGACCAGCTGCGCCAGTTCATCCCGGGCGACTTCGCGACGCTCGGCGCGGACGACTTCGGGTTCTCGGACACCCGTGCGGCGGCGCGGCGCTACTTCCAGATCGACGGCCCCTCGGTCGTCGTGCGGACGCTGCAGCTGCTCGCCAAGCGCGGCGAGGTCGACCCCTCGCTCGCCGTCCAGGCGATCGAGAAGTACCGCCTCCTCGACGTCAACGCCGGCACCACCGGGGGCGGCGAGAGCTGACGGACGAGTCCGTGCTCTCGCAGGAACCCGCACCGTCGAGTGCGCGGGGTCCTGCTCCTGCGGCGGAGCGTCCGGCCACCCGGCCGGGCGCTCCCCGCACGAAGGAGCAGACCCTCGCCTGGCTGCGCACCCTCGCCGGTGAGCTCTCGACGCAGACGATCAAGCGCCTCGAGGACACGCTGCCCTGGTACGGCAGCATGCCCCCGGGTCGGCGCTCGGCGGTCGGCCTCGTCGCCCAGGCCGGCATCACCTCGTTCATCTCGTGGTTCGACGACCCGTCGGCCACGCCGTGGATCGCGGCGGACGTGTTCGGAGCCGCTCCCCGCGAGCTGCTGCGCTCCGTCTCGCTGACGCAGACGCTGCAGCTGATCAAGGTGACGGTCGAGGTCGTCGAGGACCGGATCAAGAACGGCGGGGAGGACCTCCGCGAGGCGATCCTCCTCTACTCGCGCGAGATCGCCTTCGCCGCGGCCGACGTCTACGCGCGCGCCGCCGAGGCCCGAGGCCTCTGGGACGCGCGCCTGGAGGCGCTGGTCGTCGACTCGATCCTCACGGGCGAGGCCGACGACGAGCTGCCCAGCCGGATCGCCGCCCTCGGCTGGCACGGCCACGGCGAGGTCGCCGTCCTGGTGGGCACCGCCCCCAAGATGCTCGACGTCGACCAGCTGCGCCGCACGGCCCGGCACATGGACGCCGACGTGCTGATCGGCGTGCAGGGCAGCCGGCTCGTCCTGGTCATCGGCCGCGCCGAGCCGAGCGAGAACGCCACGGAGGAGACCGGCCCGCCGGTCGCGTTCCTCGAGATCGCGGAGGCGCTCGAGCCCGGCTTCGGAACGGGCCACCTCGTCCTCGGCCACGAGGTGCCGACCCTGGTCGAGGCGTCCCGCAGCGCCCGCGCGGCCCTCGCCGGCTTCGCGGTCGCCCGCTCCTGGCGGAACGCGCCGCGACCGGTCAACGCCGACGACCTCCTTCCCGAGCGCGCCCTCGCCGGCGACCCGCTCGCCCGCCAGAGCCTCATCACGCAGATCTACCGGCCCCTGCAGAAGCACTCGACCGAGCTGCTGACCACGCTGTGGGCCTACCTCGACAACGGCCGCTCCCTCGAGGCGACCGCCCGCGAGCTGTTCGTGCACCCGAACACGGTGCGCTACCGCCTCAAGCGGGTCGCCGAGGTGATCGGCTGGGACGCGACGGGCGCCCGCGAGGCGCTCATCCTCCAGTCCGCCCTCATCCTCGGCTCCATGAGCGACCCGGACGGCGCCGTCCGCCGGAAGCCGTCCCGCCGCTGAGGCCGTCTGCTCGCCGAATCCCTCCCGCCCCTGAACACTTGTAGACCCGCGACAAGCTCTTTGTGCTTTGTCAGTGGCTCCACGCGCCGCACGTGCGAGCGCAGATCGGAAGACTGGATACCGTGATCGTCGTCGTCGCCCCGGGTCAGGGCTCCCAGACCCCCGGATTCCTCGCCCCCTGGCTCGAGATCCCCTCCGTGGCCGAGCAGGTCGCCGCGCACTCGGAGGCGGTCGGCATCGACCTCGCCGCGCACGGCACCGTCTCGGACGCGGACACCATCCGCGACACCGCGGTCGCCCAGCCCCTGATCGTCTCCGCGGGACTCGTGAGCCTCGCCGCCCTCCTCGAGGGCGGACGGCGCGAGCGCATCGCGGGCATCGCCGGCCACTCCGTCGGCGAGATCACCGCGGCTGCCGGAGCCGGGGTCCTCACCGAGGCCGACGCGCTGGTGTTCGTCCGCGAGCGCGCCCGTGCCATGGCCGCTGCGGCCGCCGCCGAACCGACCGCGATGAGCGCGGTCCTCGGCGGCGACGAGCAGGCCCTGATCGCCCGTCTCGACGAGCTCGGCCTCGAGCCGGCCAACTACAACGGCGGCGGGCAGATCGTCGTCGCCGGCGCGGTCGACGCGCTCGAGGCGCTCAAGGCGGAGCCGCTCCGCGGGACCCGCGTGATCCCCCTGCAGGTGGCCGGCGCCTTCCACACCCGCTACATGGCGCCCGCCCGCGACTCCCTCGCCGGCGTCGCCGCCGGGCTGACCCCCTCCGACCCGACGCTCCGGCTCTGGACGAACCGCGACGGGTCGGTCGTCGACTCCGGTGCCGCGTTCCTCGAGCTGCTCGTCGGCCAGGTCGCCTCCCCCGTCCGCTGGGACCTCTGCATGGCGGCCTTCGCCGACGCGGGCGTCACCGGGATCATCGAGCTGGCACCCGCCGGCGCGCTGGTCGGCCTCGCCAAGCGCGGCCTCAAGGGCGTGCCGAGCATCGCCATCACGACCCCCGACGACGTGGACGCCGCCCGCGCCTTCCTCGACGAGCACGCCGCCTAGCAGGAGAGACCCCATGACGACCCCTTCCCTCACCCAGTCCAGCGGCAGCGCCTACACCCGGATCCTCGGCATCGGCGCGGCCCGCGGCGACCTCGTCGTCCCGAACGACGACCTGATCGAGCCGATCAACTCCTCCGACGAGTGGATCCGCCAGCGCACCGGCATCATCGAGCGCCGCCGGGCCTCCGCCGACATCCACGCGGTCGACCTCGCGACCACTGCCTCCCTCGAGGCGATCGAGAAGGCGGGCATCCGCCCGGACCAGATCGGCGTCGTGCTCGTCTCCACGATCAGCAACACCGTGCAGACCCCGTCGCTGGCCGCGCTCCTCGCGGACCGCATCGGGGCGAACCCCGCCCCGGCGTACGACATCTCGGCAGCCTGCGCCGGCTACACCTACGGGATCGCCCAGGCCGATTCCTTCATCCGCTCCGGCCTGGCCGAGTACGTGCTCGTCGTCGGAGCCGAGAAGCTGTCCGAGCTGGTCAAGTCGACCGACCGCAGCATCTCCTTCCTCCTGGGCGACGGCGCGGGCGCCGCGGTCGTCGGCCCCAGCGACACCGCCGGCATCTCGAAGACCGTCTGGGGATCCGACGGCTCCAAGTGGGACACCGTCGGCATGGACAACCCGCTCGCGGCCTACCGCGACGGCACCGCTGAATGGCCCACCCTCCGCCAGGACGGCCCGTCGGTCTTCCGCTGGGCGGTCTGGGAGATGGCCAAGGTCGCCAAGCAGGCGCTCGCGGAGGCGGGCGTCCAGCCCGAGGACCTCGCCGCGTTCATCCCCCACCAGGCGAACATGCGCATCATCGACGAGCTCGCGAAGCAGCTGAAGCTCCCCGAGACCGTCGCTATCGGCCGCGACATCGAGACCACCGGCAACACCTCCGCCGCGTCGATCCCGCTCGCCACCCACCGCCTGCTCGAGGAGCACCCGGAGCTGCACGGCGGACTCGCGCTGCAGATCGGCTTCGGCGCCGGACTGGTGTTCGGCGCGCAGGTCGTGGTGCTCCCGTGACCGGCGCGACCCCACCCCTAAACTGACCTACGGTCACTGACGAACACCCGAAGAACCCCCAAGGAGAGAACCATGGCACTGTCCAACGAAGAAGTCCTCGCCGGCCTGGCCGAGCTTGTCAACGACGAGACGGGCATCGCCACCGACTCCGTCGAGATGGACAAGTCGTTCACCGACGACCTCGACATCGACTCCATCTCGATGATGACCATCGTCGTCAACGCCGAGGAGAAGTTCGACGTGAAGATCCCCGACGACGAGGTCAAGAACCTCAAGACGGTCGGCGACGCGGTCCGCTTCATCGTCAAGGCGTCCGAGTAGTCGTCGCCCGCGCACCCCGTCCTCGTGGCGGACACCCCGGCCGGCGATCGTCGGCCGGGGTGAGCCCGGCACCCACCCACACGGAACAGAGAAGCTCGTCATGACCAAGAAGATCGTCGTCACCGGAATCGGTGCCAGCACTCCCCTCGGCGGGACCGCCCGGGAGTCCTGGAACGCACTCCTCGCCGGCGAATCAGGCGTCCGCTCCCTCGAGCAGGACTGGGTCGCCCAGTACGACATCCCGGTCACCTTCGCCGCCCAGGCCAAGGTCCGCCCGGAGGAGGTGCTCTCCCGCCCCGAGGCGAAGCGCCTCGACCCCTCCAGCCAGTTCGCGCTCATCTCGGCCCGCGAGGCCTGGGCCGACTCCGGCATCACCGACGTCGACCCGCTCCGCGTGGGCGTCGACTACTCGACCGGCATCGGCGGCCTCTGGACCCTCGTCGACGCGTGGGACACCCTCCGCGAGCGCGGTCCCCGCCGGGTCCTCCCGATGACCATCCCGATGCTCATGCCCAACGCGGCCGCCGCCGCGATCAGCATGGCCATCCCCTCCCGCGCCTACGCCCGCACCGACGTGTCGGCCTGCGCCTCCAGCACCGAGGCCCTCGCGAACGCCTACGAGCACATGCAGCTCGGCCTCGCCGACGTGGTCGTCGCCGGCGGCACGGAGTCGGTCGTCCACCCGCTCCCGATCGCCGCCTTCGCGTCGATGCAGGCCCTCTCGCGCCGCAACGACGACCCGGCGACCGCCTCGCGCCCCTACGACGTCTCCCGCGACGGCTTCGTCCTCGGAGAAGGCGCCGCGACGCTCATCCTCGAGACCGAGGAGCACGCCCTCGCCCGCGGAGCCCGCATCTACGCGGAGCTCGCCGGCGGCGCCGTCACCAGCGACTCGTACCACATCACGGCGCCGGACCCCGAGGGCTCCGCCGCCGCCCGCGCCATGATCGGCGCCCTCGAGCAGGCCGGAGCCGCGCTCACCGACGTCACCCACGTCAACGCCCACGCGACGAGCACCCCGGTCGGCGACATCGCCGAGTACCGCGCCCTGCTGCGCGTCTTCGGCGACCACCTCCCGAACATCGCCGTCTCCGCGACCAAGGCGTCCACCGGCCACCTCCTCGGCGGCACCGGCGCGCTCGAGGCCATCTTCACCGTGCTCGCCCTCCACGAGCGCACCGCACCCCCCACCATCAACCTCTTCGAGCAGGACCCCCAGATCCCCCTCGACGTCGTCACCAGCCCCCGCGCCCTCGGCGACGGACCGCTGGTCGCCATCTCGAACTCGTTCGGGTTCGGGGGGCACAATGCTGTTGCCGCTTTCCGGACGGTGTAGCGGGGCGTAGCCCCGCTCCACCGTGCGGTAAGCGGGCTGCGCCGCTCCTTGCGCGGCGCAGGCGCGTCCGCTGGGGAGGGGGGCGGGGTTCCCGAGGGCCGGTGCGGTGCGGCGACGGTGATCCGCTGGAACGCGGATCCCCGGATACGCCTCGTGCCGCGAGGGAGCTGCGCCGCCGTCTGGTGCGGGCTGGTGAGCACGCCGTGCTGGTGGGGAGCGCGGGCTTCGCCGCGGCTCGGGTCGGATGATCGGATCAACGAAGCTGTCCGGGTGGGAGCGCGGGCTTCGCCGCGACTCGCGTCGGATACTCCGATCGCGGAAGCTGTCCGGGTGGGAGCGCGGGCTTCGCCGCGGCTCGGGTAGAAAGCTTCGGTTCAAGCAGCTGTGCTCGAGGGGAGCGCGGGCTTCGCCGCGACTCGGGTCGGATGCTCGGATCAGGGCGGCTTCGCTCGTGGGGAGCGTGCGACTCGCCAATACTCGGACCGTCGGTGTCGTGCGCGACAGAGGTGCGGGCGGCTCCGCGAGTCTTCCGACGCCCTCCGCCGGAACGCGGTGCTCCGCCGACCTTCTGGTCGACGTGCCAGCGAGCGGCAACCGCGAGGTGACGACGCGGCTTCGAGGCGGACCTCTGCCGGAACGGGGGGTCCGCTGGCCGCCTGGTTCAGGGAGGCGGGAGCGAGCGGTCCCCGCGAGGCGTATCCGCCGATCCGCGTGCCAGCGGATCGGCGTCGCCGGACGCCGGCCGCTCCACGGAACCCGACCACCCGACCGAGCCGACTGCGCGACGCCGCGCGAGGAGCGGCGTCGAATGAGCTCAGCCGACCCCGTGCATCCAGACGACGGGGGCGAAGTCGCCGCCGTAGCGGAAGGGCTCGAGCTCGTCCTCCCAGGCCTGGCCGAGGGCGAGGCGCAGCTCGCGGTGCAGCTCGATGGGATCGGCGCCGGCGAGCTCCATGGCGGAGCGGATGCGGTCCTCGGGCACGACGGTGTTGCCCGCGCTGTCGGTCTGGGCGTAGAAGATGCCGAGCTCGGGCGTGTGCATCCAGCGGCCGCCGTCGACGCCGGGAGAGGGCTCCTCGGTGACCTCGTAGCGGACGTCGGCCCAGCCGCGGAGAGCGGACGCGATGACGGCACCGGTTCCGACCGGGCCCTCCCAGGCGAACTCGGCGCGCAGTGTGCTGCGGAGCACGGGCTGCTCGATCCAGGCGAAGTTCACGGCACGACCAAGGGCGCGACCTGTCCCCCACTCGAGGTGGGGGCAGAGCGCGCGGGGGGCGGAGTGCACGAAGAGCACACCCCGAGTCTGCTGCGCCACCATGGTGTCCTCCGTTCGTCCCGGTGCGTCTTCCCCAACGACCCGGACCACGGAACACTCTGCGGTGCGCCTTCTTCGATTATGACGGTGGGCGTGCCACCACGCCCGATCATGCAGGAGCGGCGGACCTCCGTCAAGGCGGCTCGCCGCGCCTGCTCGACCGGCCGGGGGCGGCTCCTGCCTATACTCAGGTCGTCCGCGCCGCCGGACGCCGCACACCGCCAGACGCCCGCCGGGAGGAGCACCGTGTCCGTCCGCGACGGCCTGCTCGCCCTGCTCACGCTCGGCCCCGCCTACGGCCTCCAGCTGCACGCCGAGCTCCTCGACCGTGCCGCGCACCGGCCCCGGGTCAACGTCGGCCAGATCTACTCGACGCTCGAGCGCCTGCGCGAGCGGGGCCTCGTCGTCTCGGCCGGGTCCACCGACGACGGCCTCCCCCTGCACGCGCTCACCGACGAGGGCCGCGCGGAGGCGGCCGCCTGGCTGACGGGTGACGGAGCGTCCCCGGAGGAGGACTGGGACGACGTCCTCGACCGGGTGCTGCTGGCCTCGAGCCTGTCCGGCGCCGACCTCGCCGCCGTCCTCGACGCGTACGAGAGCTCGCTGCCCGCCACCGCCGACGAGCAGGCGGAGGAGGAGGACGCGCACCCGCAGCGCCGCCTCGCCGCGATCGCCGCCGGCGTGCGGGAGGAGGCCCTGTGGCGCCTTCTCGAGGCGGCCCGCGACGAGCTCACGGGCGACGGGCCGGGACGGGGCGTCCGCGGATACGCTCTCGAGCGTCCCCGTCGGGGCCGTCGAGCCTCGAGCTAGGACGAGACAGGCGCGGGTGCCGTCGCCTAGGGTGGTTCGCATGTCCCGCACCCCCCTCGGTCTCCGCGTCCCCACCCGGGCGCGCCGGCGCCTCGTCGCCGCCGGAGCGGGCACGGTCCTCGTCCTGTGCGCCGCCCTCGCCGCTCCGCTCTCCGCGTCCGCCGCCTACGACCCGTCCGACTACCCCTCGTGGTCCGATGTGGAGGCCGCGAAGTCGAGCGAGAGCGCCACCGCCGCCGAGGTCGACCGCATCACCGCCTTCCTCGCCGACCTGCGCGACCAGGCCGCCGCCCTCACCGACGCCGCCATCAGCCGGGCCGCCGAGGCGGACGCCGCGCAGAGCGCTCTCGACGAGGCGACTCAGCGCGTGAGCGCCCTGGAGGAGCGCGCCTCCGCCGCCCGGTCGGACGCCGACGCCGCGAAGGAGCAGGCCGGCCGTCTCGCCGCGCAGCTCTACCGCAACGGCGGAACCGATGCGACGCTCAACCTCCTCATCGGCGGCGACGAGTCGAGCGAGCTGCTCTACCGCCTCGGCACCATGACGCAGCTCACCCAGCAGACCAGCCGGCTCCAGACCGCGGCGCAGTCGACCGAGAACCAGGCCGTCTCCCTCGCCGCTCAGGCCGAGCAGGCCCGGGGCGAGCGCGTCTCCCTCGCCACCGCCGCGGCCGACGCGCTCTCGGTCGCCCGCTCCGCTCAGGCCGAGGCCGACGCCAAGGTCGCCGACCAGGAGAAGTACAGCCAGGAGCTCTACACCCAGCTCGCCTCGCTCAAGAACACCACCGCCGAGATCGAGCGGGAGTACGCCGACGGCCAGGACGCGAAGTCGGCGTTCGAGGAGCAGCAGCGCCTCTCCCGCCTCGCCGCCGAGGCCGAGGCCGCCCGCCAGCGCGCCGCGTCGGCTCCCGCCGCGGCCGCGGCTCCGGCAGCGCCCTCCAACAGTGGAGGCGGAGGCGGCGGCGGAGGCGGCCCGGTCGAACTCGGCGACGACGACCCGACCGGCGCGCGCAACAGCTCCGCCAAGACCATCGCCGCCCTCGGCACCTACGCCGGACGCACGGACGGCCTCTCCCCCGCGCAGGCCCAGGCCTACGCCCGCACCGCTGTCGGCCGCTTCGGCTGGGGCGCCGACCAGGTCGACCGGTGCCTCATCCCGCTGTGGAACGGCGAGTCGGGGTGGCGGTGGAACGCGCTGAACCGCTCCTCCGGCGCCTACGGCATCCCGCAGGCCCTCCCGGCGAGCAAGATGGCCAACTCGGGAGCCGACTACCAGACGAACGCGGCGACGCAGGTCGACTGGGGGCTCTCGTACATCAAGAGCGCCTACGGCTCGCCCTGCAACGCGTGGTCGAGCTGGAACAACCGCTCGCCGCACTGGTACTGATCCCGCGTCTCACTTCGCCTGGTCGTAGGAGTCGACGACGGCGACGGTGACCGGGAAGTCGACCTCGCCCTCTCCGAAGAGCGAGCGTCCGGCGCGCACCGCCGCCTCGCGGACGATCGCGGCGACCCGCTCGCCGACGTCGGCGGGAGCGTGCACGATCACCTCGTCGTGCAGGAAGTAGACGAGGTGCGCCCGGCCGACCGCGCCGCCCTCGGCGCGCAGTCGCGCCCGCAGCTCGCCCATCCAGCAGAGCGCCCACTCGGCCGCGGTCCCCTGCACCACGAAGTTGCGGGTGAAGCGTCCCCACTCGCGTGCCCGGGCCGCATCGGCCGAGAGCCCCTCGGGGGCCGGAGGCGAGCTGCGCCCGAGCCACGTCGAGACGCTCTCGCCGCGCTCGCCCGCCCGAGCCGCCGCCTCGACGTGCGCGACCGAGCGCGGGTAGGCACGGGCGAGCCTCGGGAGCAGCCGCCCGGCCTCGCCGCTCGTCGCCCCGTACATCGCCCCCAGCATCGCGACCTTCGCCCTCGGCCGGTCGGGGACCACGCCGGCGTCGACGATGCCCTGGTAGAGGTCGCGGCCCCGCCCGGCGGCGGCCATGGCCGAGTCGCCCGACAGCGCGGCGAGGATGCGCGGCTCGAGCTGCGCGGCATCCGCGACCACGAGGCTCCAGCCCGGATCCGCGGTGACCGCGGCGCGGATCTGCCGCGGCAGCTGCAGCGCCCCTCCGCCCGAGGTCGCCCAGCGGCCGGTGACGACGCCGCCCACCACGTACTCCGGCCGGAACCGGCCGTCGCGCACCCACGCGTCGAGCCACGCCCAGCCGTTGGCGGTGAGCAGCCGGGAGAGCTTCTTGTACTCCAGGAGGGGCGGCACCGCGGGGTGCTCGAGGGACTGCAGCTCCCAGGAGCGCGTCGACTCGACCGGCAGCCCCGCGCGCCGCAGCGCCTTGAGGAGCTCGGCCGGCGAGTCGGGATTGAGCTCGGGCGCGCCGAGCTCGTCGCGCAGACGGACGGCCAGCGCCTCCAGCAGGGCCGGGCGGCCGCCGAAGAGCGGGCGGGGGCCGAGCATCCCGGTGAGCACCCGGTCGTGCACATCGGCGCGCCACGGCAGCCCCGCGTGGGCGATCTCGCGAGCGATCAGGGCGCCGACGGACTCGGCGGCGAGCAGCAGGCGGAGCCGGCCGGCCTCGGCGACGCCGGAGAGCGCCTCCTCCTGCCGGGCCAGCTCGAGGACGGGGTCGAGCTCGTCGGAGCCGCCCGCCGCCTCCTCGAACCCGATCAGCGTGTCCTGCGCGGCGGGGGCCGCGGCTCCCGCGTCCCACGGGTCGAGGGGCGAGCGCGCGAGAGCCGATGCGGCGGCGGAGACCGAGCGGCGGAGGATCGCGCGGGCCAGCCGGAGGTCGTGGCACCGGGCGACGACCACGCCGGCCGACAGCAGTGCGGGGTACCAGCGCGCGGTGTCGTCCCAGACCCAGCGCGGGCGCTCCGGCTCCCGCTCCCGGACGAACGCCGCCAGCTCGGCCGGGCCCCTGCCGCTCCCGGCCTCGGCGCCGCCGACGGGGTCGACCGCCCGCCACGCCCCCGTGGGGCCGCCGACGAGTGCGAGGAGCATCGGGCCATTCTCCCCCGTGGCGGACACGGAGGCCGCCGTCGCGGGGACGGCCGGGCCCCCTCTCGCTGAAGGAGTCACGGCGACGGCCGCGAGGGCGGGTAGCCGGGGAAGGGCTTCTCCTGCGCCGTCGGCGGCTGATGGGCCCACAGGGCGGCCGCGATGGTGTCCATCGAGCGGGAGTAGCCCACGAGCGTCCGCCTCTCCGGCTCCGCCGCCCAGGTCACCGCGCGGAACCAGGTCTCGCGGTACGGGCCGGTCTCGATGCGGCGCACCAGGCCGATCCGGCCGGTGCGCAGGGCGTCGACCATCACCCACTCGTCCTGCCCGCTGCTGCGCAGCATCTGGAGCGGACTCCACTCGATCATCGCGCCTCCCACCGGTCGATCCGCGGCCGTGGCGAGCACGAGCGCCGCGGCGTACACTCGCAGACTATCGAACACATGTTCGAACGGCCAACCGGGTCCGGCGAGTGAACGGGAGCACGACGATGGCGGTGATCGACGAGACGGCGCTGGTCTCGACCGACGGCGAGGGAGTGCCGATCGCGCTCGAGTGGCGGGGCGGGAGCTACCGGGTGACCGACCGGCCGACGGTGTGGACCTGCACGAGCGAGTGGTGGGCGCCCCTCGAGGGGTTCCCGCCGACGTTCGGGCGCACCCCGGTGAGCATCGGCGGCTGGCGCTTCCAGGCGACAGACGTCGCGACCGGCGGAGCGTTCGTGCTCGACGTGGTCGCGTCGACGGAGCCGCAGTGGAGCGTGGTGCGGATCTACGAGTAGTGCCGGCGCGAGGCCGGTCGGGCGGCTACTTGTCGGCCGACCAGGGCGCCCGCGTCATGGCGATGAGAGCCGCGACTCCGGAGACGAGGCCGACACCGGCGATGGCGGACACGACGAGCCAGAGAACGAGTTCCATGCCACCAGTCTATCGAGCCCCGGAGCGGATCCTCTCCTCCCCGCTTCCATCCCCCGGCTGTGGAATAGCCTGGGCAGAGTGACCGACGCCCCCACCCGCGCGAGTGTCGGACTGCGCTCGGAGCGCGGCCCGATCCTGCTGTCCCTGATGATCTCGACCGCTCTGGTCGCCCTCGACGCCACGATCCTCTCGACGGCCGTGCCGTCCATCGTCGCCGACCTGGGGGGCTTCGAGCAGTTCCCCTGGCTGTTCTCGATCTACCTGCTGGCCCAGGCCGTCTCGGTCCCCCTCTACGGCAAGCTCGCCGACGTGATCGGGCGCAAGCCCATCATGCTGATCGGCATCGCCCTGTTCCTGGTCGGCTCGCTCCTGTGCGGCCTCGCCTGGAGCATGCCCGCGCTGATCGCGTTCCGAGCCCTGCAGGGCCTGGGGGCCGGAGCGATCCAGCCGATGGGCATCACCATCGCCGGCGACATCTACACGGTCGCCGAGCGTGCGAAGACCCAGGGCTACCTCGCGAGCGTCTGGGGCATCTCCTCGGTCGTCGGGCCGACCCTCGGCGGCGTGCTCTCGGACCTGGGCGCCTGGCGCGGCATCTTCCTCGTCAACATCCCCCTGTGCCTCCTGGCGGCGTTCCTCCTGATCCGCAGCTTCCGCGAGACCACGCGGGGCGAGAAGCAGCGGATCGACGTGGCGGGCGCCTCCGTGCTCGCCGTGGGCACCGCGCTGCTCATCCTCGGGCTGCTCGAGGGCGGCAGCGCCTGGCCGTGGCTCTCCCCCGCCGGAGTCGGCGTGTTCGTCGTCTCGGCCCTCGCGTTCGCCGGCTTCGTCGCGATCGAGCGGCGCGCGGCCGCCCCGGTGCTCCCCCTCTGGGTCCTCACGCGGCGCGTGCTGATCTCGACCAGCCTGGTCTCGGTGACCGTCGGCGCGATCACGCTCGGCGTCACCTCGTACTTCCCGACCTTCGCGCAGGGCGTGCTCGGCAGCTCCGCCCTCGGCGCGGGCTTCGCCGTCGCGGCGATGACGCTCGGCTGGCCGGTCGCGGCGAGCCTGTCGGGCCGGCTCTACCTGCGCATCGGCTTCCGCAACACGGGCTTCCTCGGAGCGGGGCTCGTCGTGATCGGCACGGCGCTGACCGTCCTGCTCGGCGCCTCCTCGACGCTGTGGGAGATCGCCGGCTTCTGCGTGCTGATCGGCGCCGGCATGGGGCTCGTGGCGACTCCGACGCTGATCCGGGCGCAGTCGAGCGTCGACTGGAACGAGCGCGGAGTGGTCTCCTCGACCAACTTCTTCGCCCGCAACATCGGCAGCGCCGTCGCCGTGGCCGTGTTCGGCGCGATCGTGAACGCGAAGGCGGGCGGCGGCGTCCCCGCACCGGCGGACCTCGCCGAGGGCACCCGCTTCGTCTGCATCGCGCTCACGGTCCTCGCCGTGGGCATGCTCGCCGCGGTCTGGGCGATGCCGAAGGAGGGGCGCACCGCGCCCGGAGAGGATCGGGCGGCGGAGGCCGAGCCCGACGCGGCCCGGCCGGACGCGGCCCAGCCCTAGCCGTCAGGCGGCGCCGCCGGTTCTCGTCGTCAGCCGGAGCGGCGCGCCGCGGCCGTCGCTCGCAGTCGGTCGCGGTGGGTGCGGCGCACCCGGTGCGTCCAGCGCTGCAGGGACGACCCCATCCCGGGGTGCCGCGCCAGCGTGTGGAGAGCGCGGTCGAACCGGCGGAGCATGTCCGCGAAGGCGCCGAAGGGGCGGGCCGAGATGCCGACCTCGAGGTGGCGGTCGAGCACGATCCGGTGCCGGAGTCCCAGGTGCACGCTGATCTCGACGTCGTCGTGCACGTAGGCGTCGTGCCGGTGCATCTCCTCCGCGATCTCCTCCCACGCCGACCGGCGGACGGCGCAGTTGGAGCCGAAGAGCGGCCAGTTGGCCAGCGCCGACCCCATCAGCACGAAGTAGGCGTCCATGTAGGCGACCCGCGCGATCACCCGGGCGATCGGGCCGAGCTCGTCGAAGCGTCCGGGACCGGTCACCGCTCCGACCTCGGGGTCGGCGAAGTGGCTGGCCAGGCGCGCCAGCCAGTCGGGTCCCGGGCGGGAGTCGGCGTCGAGCCGTGCGAGGACGTCGCCGTGCGCCTCGTCGAAGCCGTGCGCCGTGCTCGCCGGGATCCCGGCTCCGTCGTGCCGCACCACCCGCGCGCCCGCCGCTCGCGCGACGGCGGCGCTGTCGTCGGTGCTCCCGTCGTCGACGACGACGATCTCGAACGGAGCGAGCGTCTGCTCGCGGAGGAGCTCGAGCAGCTGCTCGAGGTGGCGGGCGTCGTCCTTCACGGGGACGACGACCGAGATGCGCCGGTGATCCATCCGCCCAGTCAACGCGATCGGGGCGCTCAGCGGGGACACCGCCACGCGTCTCGCGCGAGCCCGGACCTGTCAACCGGCTCCCGAGCGCGTCGGATCCCCTGATGGGATCGACCCGTGTCCGCCGGATCGGCGGCCCGATCGAGACAGGAGACGACATGACCCAGGGACCTCGAGACTTCCGGCCCACCCGTGCACTGGTGACCGCCTCTGACTCCGGCATCGGCCGGGCGACCGCGGTGGCACTGGCCGAGGCGGGCATGGACGTCGGCATCACCTGGCACAGCGACGAGGAGGGCGCGCAGGGCACGGCGGAGGAGGTGCGCTCCCTCGGCCGGCGCGCCGAGATCGCGCGCCTCGACACGACGGATCTGGAGGGCGCGGGCGACGTGATCGACGATCTCGCGGATCGACTGGGCGGGCTCGACGTCGCCGTCAGCAATGCGGGCGGAGGCGGGGGCGAGCCCTTCCTCGAGCAGAGCCTCGACAGCTGGCGCTCGACCGTCGCCCTGAACCTCGACGGAGCGTTCGTCTGCCTTCAGCGCGCCGCGCGGCGCATGGCGTCCCAGTTCACGGGCGGCAGGATCATCGCGGTCACCAGTGTCCACGAGCACCAGCCGCGGGTCGGCTCCGTCGCCTACACCGCTGCCAAGCACGGGCTGGGCGGCCTGCTGAAGGTGGCCGCACTCGAGCTCGGCTCCCTCGGCATCACCGTCAACGCCGTCGCCCCCGGGGAGATCGCGACGCCGATGAACGACGCCGAGGATGTGGACCCCGTCACGATCGACCGCCCCGGCATCCCCCTCGGCCGCCCCGGCGACGCCCGCGAGATCGCGGCGGTGGTCGCCTTCCTGGCCTCTCCCGCTGCCTCCTACATCACCGGATCCTCGTACGTCGTGGACGGCGGGATGCTGCAGATGGGGCCGCAGGCCGGCTCCCACCTCCGGCAGGACGACTGGCGCGAGGCCTGAGCCGCCGACCACGGCGCCCGCCCGCCGGGTACTCTCGAAGAGGTGCTCCGGCGGGCGGGGCGCCTGCTCCGGGATGTAGGTGACGCACGTGTGGTTCCGGCGTCGACGCAGGTTCAAGATGGAGCCGTACGACCCCGATGAGAACCCGTCGCGCGAGCCCGCCTCCGTCGAGGAGGCCGCCGAGGAGGGCCTGATGCTCGCGCAGTACGCGAGCCGGATGGCCGTGAAGAACCGTGTGCTGATGGACGGCCTCGGTGCTGACGTCCCCTTCGACTCGGGCCGCTACTCCGTCGTCGCCGCGGAGGAGCTCGAGAAGCTGGCGCGCGAGTCCGAGGCGGCCGCCGAGCGCCTGCGCGGCATCGCCGCCGACGTGACCTCGGTGGGCGGCCGCTCCGACCACGTGCACGACTACCGCTCGGCCGACGTCGACAACCTCGACCACCGCGAGCGGCTCTCGCTCCTGGTCGCCGACTCCCTCCACAGGCGGGCGCAGGACGAGGAGTACCTCGCGACGCTCGTCGACGACGCCCGTCAGGACGCGTGGCGCGAGCTCGCGCAGTCGATCGAGGAGACCCTCGACCGCACCTCGCGGATCGACCCGGACGACGAGGAGTACCGCCGCGACCGCTCGGTGCGGATGGCGCTCGTGGTCGTCGACGACCTGGTCAAGCTGGCGGAGGAGCGCGGCGTCAGCCTCGAGGACTGACGGGCTCGTCGTGGGACGCCGGGACGGGGCTCAGGCCCAGCCGGCGCGGAACGACTCGGTCGCCTCGGCGGAGCGCTCCCGGACCGACTCCAGCAGCTCCTCCATGGTGGAGCTGCGGAGGAACGCGAGGCGGTCGAGCTCGGTGACCGGTGCGACGCCGGCGAGCTGCCAGGCGTGCGCGGCCGGATCCTCGGCGAGCTCGACGACCGCGCCGTAGCGCTGCTCGACGAACTCGCTCGCGACCGCCAGTGCCGTGCGGACCGCCGACTCCGCCGCAGCCAGCGCGGGGGCGTGCTTCTCGTCCCACTCCAGATCGGGCAGCAGGCGGACCTCGGCGCGCGGGTACGGGTCGTCCTCGTACCAGCGGACGACCTCGAAGCGCTCCTCGCCCACGGAGTCGAGCGTGACGAACGACTCCGCCCCGTCGATGTTCAGGATGCGCGCGCGGGCGCCGACCGCGAACCGCTGGTCGCCGCCGCCCACCTCCTGGCCGCGCTCGATGAGCACGACGCCGAACGCGAGGGTCTCGTCCTCGAGGACGTCGCCGAGCATCCGCAGGTACCGCGGCTCGAACAGCCGGAGCGGGAGCGGCATGTGCGGCAGGAGCACGGAGCCGAGCGGGAACATCGGAAGATCAGGCACGGGTTCAGGCAATCACGTCGAGCGGAGAGCGGCCAGTACGGGCGCGGCGCGTCAGGACGTGCTAGCGCATCGAGCCACCGTGTCGTCCGCTCGCGGATGCTCGCCACGCCCCGGACGATCTCCGACGGCCCGCCCTCACCCGCGAGGCTCCCACTCAGACTGGGAGCATGGATCTCGCCGAACTCCGAGCCGTCGTCCGCGCGGACCTGGCCGCCAAGGGCCACGCCTCCGACCGGCTCACCGTCCTCGTCCTCCGACTCGGGCAGTACTCGAGCTCTCGGAGGACCCGGCTCCCCCTCCACCTCGTCTACCGCCTGGTCGATCTCGTCTGGACCCGCATGATCGTCGGAGCCGAGCTGCCGCCGGCCGCTCAGGTCGGGCCCGGCCTGCGGCTCCCCCACTGGGGCCGCGGCGTGATCCTGCACCCGCGCACGGTGATCGGAAGGAACGCGTTCATCTACCACGGCGTCACCATCGGCGAGTCGAAGGGTCGGACGCCCGCCATCGGCGACGACGTCTACATCGGCGCCCGCGCGACGATCGTCGGGGACGTGACCGTCGGCGACCGTGTGCGGGTCGGAGCCGGCGCCGTCGTCGTCCGCAACGTCGCCTCCGACTCGTCCGCGGTCGGCGTGCCGGCGAGGACCGCGTCGGCACCGTCCTGAGGCACGGCCCGTCGGCCTGACGGGGCCGGACCGCCCGCCCCGACGAGACCGACATCAGGTGGATGCCCGACCCGGCGCTGGAGAGAAGGAACCACCGCGGGTGGAGCGGAGTAGGGCGTACGGGACTTGAACCCGTGACCGACGGATTATGAGTCCGCTGCTCTGACCGGCTGAGCTAACGCCCCGCGGCGGCCGTCCGAGCGGCCGTCAGGTGGCGGCGGGTGCGGACGCTGCGTCGGAGGCCGGATCGGCCACCGGCTCCCCACGATACAGGCTCTCGAAGGTGCTGATCGTGCGGTTGATGTCGTGCGCGGCGACGATTTGGAGGGAGGCGCGCTTCATCGCCTCGAGGTCCTCCTGGTCGGCCGTGAGCACGGCGGTGAGGCGCTCGGCGAGGGCCTCGGCGCTGCCCGGAGCGAAGAGGTAGCCGTTCTCGCCGTCGTGGACGAGGTGCGGGAGGGCCATCGCGTCGGCGGCGACGACGGGGAGGGCCGAGGCCATCGCCTCCATCGTCGCGATGCTCTGCAGCTCGGCGATGGACGGCATGGCGAACACGGTGGCGCGGGTGTACGCCTCCTTGAGCTCGGCGTCCGAGACGTAGCCGGTGAAGCGGACGCGGTCGGCGATGCCGAGGGTCGCGGCGAGCTGCTGGAGGTTGCGCATCTGGTCGCCGCCGCCGACGATCTCGAGCTTCGCGTCGAGCGCCGGGTCGAGCAGGGCGACGGCGCGGAGCAGGACGTCGATGTGCTTCTCGCCGGTCACGCGGCCGACGAAGAGGATCGAGTCGCCGGCGCGGGCCGAGAAGTCGGGCGTGTAGTTGTCGGCGTCGATGCCGCAGGAGATGGCGTGGACGCCCCGGAGGCCCGTGTACTTCTCGAGGAACTGCGCGGCCTTGCGGGTCGGCGTGGTGACCGCCTCCGCCCGGCCGAAGGTGCGGCGCGCGGCCCGCCACGCCATCGCCACGGCCTTGGCCTGCACGGCCTTCGGCAGGAGGGTGAACTCGAGCATGTTCTCGGGCATGAAGTGGTTCGTGCCGACGATGCGGATGCCGCGCTTGGCCGCCTCGATCCCGAGGCCGCGGCCGACGATGATGTGCGACTGGAAGTGCACGACGTCGGGCTTCACCTCGTCGAGGATGCGCGCGCTGTTCTGCCGGATGCGCCACGGCATCGCGAAGCGCAGCCAGTCGTGCGGGTACCAGCGCCAGCTGTAGAGCCGGTGCACGATGATCCGCTGGCCCTCGTGCGTCTCGACCCGGGTGCCGCTCCAGCCGTCGGCCGAGGGGGCGACGACGTGGACCTCGTGGCCGCGCTGCGCGAGACCGGCGGCGAGGCGCTCGGCGAACTTCGCGGCTCCGTTCACGTCGGGCGCGAAGGTGTCGCAGCCGATCACGACCGTCAGCGGTCGGGAGTCGGGCGATCCCGGTCGGGACGCGTCGCGGGGATCTGACACGGGAGTTCCTATCGGTGTCGTGCCGCTCGGGGAGAGAAGGGAGCGATCGGCGGAGGTCGGTCGGTTTCGTGGCTCTCGGCGCGGACCCATTGTAGGCAGAGGACTCCTCACCACTCGGGATCCCGCGCCGTCAGCGCGCCTGCGGGTGGTGCTTGGCGAGGAGGAAGACGCCGTAGATGGCGACGGCACCGGCCGCGATGAAGAGCGGGATCGCCCACGGGGCCGCGTACTGCGCCTCCCCGAGCACGACGATGCCGATCGCGACGGCGACCAACGGGTCGATGACGGTGAGGCCCGCGACGACGAGGTCCGGCGGGCCGGAGGAGTAGGCGTTCTGCACGAAGTACCCGCCGAGCGCGGTCGCGGCCAGGAGCGCCACGATGCAGACCACCGTCAGCGGGTCGAACTCGCCGTACTTGATGCGGTTGAGCACGACCTTCGCGAGAGTCGCGACGAAGCCGTAGACCACTCCGGCGCCCACGATGTAGAAGATCGCCTTCGCTCCGCGGCGGAAGACGCGGAAGGCGATGACGAAGACCGTGAGCACCACGGCGAGGATCACGAGGATCGTGATGAGCTCGGGCGTCTGGATGGACTTGTCGACCGCGTTGAACGCCGCCACGAGGACGAACGTGCCGACGCCTCCGACGCAGAGCACGATCGCCCGGATCGATGCCGCGTTCAGGCGCACCCGGCTGACCCGCGCGTTGACGACCGCGGTGATCACGAGCGCCACCGCTCCGAGCGGCTGCACCACGATGAGCGGGGAGAAGCCGAGGCTCGTCAGCTGGAAGACGATCGCGAGGCCGAGGAGCAGGGTGCCGATCACCCACGAGGGGCGCGAGAGCAGCGCGACCAGCTGGCCGCCGCTGAGCCCGGAGGAGCCGGAGCGCTTCGAGAACCGCTCCACCTTCGCCACTCCCCGGTGCTGGAACTGCGCGCCGAGGGAGAGGAACACCGCGCCCACGAGAGCGATCGGGATGCCGATGAACTTCGCCGGGTCGTTGAGGAGTTCGGCGAGATCGGCGGGCATGGGGTCGACCCTACCCAGAACGCCTCCGGGAGTCCTCCGACGCACGGGTGAGGGGCTGAGCCCAGCGGATGATCCTCGCGGACCCGGTCGACGGCCCCGCTGTACCCTGTCCCCCATGGCCGTCCTCCCCATCCGCATCGCCGGCGACCCCGTCCTCCACTCCCCCGCCGCTCCCGTCACCGAGTTCGACGATGCGCTGCGCACCCTCGTCGCCGACATGTTCGAGACGATGGACATAGCCCCCGGAGTCGGTCTCGCCGGCCCGCAGGTCGGCGTCCCGCTGCGACTGTTCGTCTACGACTACGCCGACGACGACGGCACCCCCCGCCGCGGCGTCGCGATCAACCCCGAGCTGTTCGTCACGCCGACCCCGCTCGGCGAGGCGGACGAGGACACGGAGTCGGAGGGGTGCCTCTCCTTCCCCGGCGAGCGCTTCCCGCTCCGCCGCTCCGAGCGCGCGATCCTCCGCGCGGTCGACCTCGAGCAGGAGCCGTTCGAGATCGTCGCGGACGGCTGGTTCGCCCGCGTGTTCCAGCACGAGTTCGACCACCTCGACGGCGTGCTCTACATCGACCGTCTCGAGCACGACTACCACAAGCCGGTCGCGAAGATCACCCGCAAGCGCGGCTGGGGCGGCCCCGGCGTCTCGTGGCTGCCCGGCGTGGAGCACCTCGAGGACTGACTCAGGCCAGGTCGACCCCGTGCACGCCGTTGTGGTGGCGGATCGCGGGGAACGAGGCGGTGACGCTCCGGCCGACGCCGGGCGTCCGCTTCTCGGTCACGTCACCGCCGAAGAGGGCGGCCCGCTCGCGCAGCTCGGCGAGCGCGGGGCTGTCGATGCGCTCGGTGAGCGAGCGCAGATCCGCCTCAAGAGCGCTGGCGTCCTGCTCCGCAGCGCCGTGCTGCTCGCGGTCGTCGTCGACCTCCACCCGGAGGCCGGTGGTCGTCCATCGGGAGCTGATGCGGACCTCGGTCCCCGCGCCGCCGGTCTCCAGCGCCGAGTCGAAGGCGTACTCGAGCACCCGGAGCACGGCCACCTCGGCGCCGTCCTGCAGCGGGAACGGCTCGCCGAACGAATCCTCGCGGACGCTCAGGCCTCGCTCGCGGGCGCCCTCGATCAGGGGGACGGAGCCGCCGGTGCGCGGCAGCTCCCCCGGATCGACGGAGGCGACGGTCGCGATGCGGCGCAGCTGCGCCAGCGAGGCCTCGGCCGCCCGCACGGCACGCTGCGCCGACCGCGCGGCTGCGGCGGGGTCGCGGTCGATCGTGAGCCTGACGCTCTCGGCCTCCTCGACGACGTGCGCGGCGCTGCGGACCGCGAGCTGCTCGAGCTCGCCGACGATGCGGAGCCTCGCCTCCTGCTCGCCGACCGCCAGCTCGAGGCGGACGACGCGCGCCGCCTCCTCCGCACGGCTCTCGGCGGCACGGCGCTCGGCGCCGACGGCGCGGCGCCACAGCACGACGACCGCGACCAGGGCGATCAGGGCGAGGACGAGGACGACTTCGAGCACGACGGCCTCCGGGGGGACGGGACGGGTTCGGCACAGGAGCGCCGGAGAGAGATCGTACCCGCGCCGCGGACAGCGGACCTGAGGCCGCGGAGGGGGTTGCGGAGCCGGACTCAGCCGTCGGAGCGCACGGAGCGGGTGACGGTGAAGCGGCGGTCGCGCGCTACCACCGAGGTCGGCCCGACCGCGCGGCGCAGCTCGGCCGGATGCGCGAGGTGGGAGTTGAAGACCGTCCACAGCACGCCTCCGGGGCGCAGCACGCGGCCGGCCGCGCGCAGCATGCGCCGGGCGACGAGGTCGGTGACGGCTCCGTCGGAGTGGAACGGCGGATTGCAGAGCACGACGTCGACGGAGGACGCCTCCAGAGTCGAGGCGTTGTCGTCGCGGAGGACGCGGACGGCCAGCCCATTGGCCGCCGCGGTCGCCCGGGCGGACTCGACCGCGGCACGCGAGGTGTCCGTCGCGATCACGGCGAGGTCGGGGCGGGCCCTAGCCACCACGGCGGCGAGCACGCCGGTTCCGCAGCCGAGGTCGAGTGCGGTGCCCGCGGGGAGGGAGTCGAGATCGAGGGCGGCGAGGAGGGCGCGGGTGCCGAGGTCCAGTCGTGCACCTGCGAAGGCTCCCGGCAGTGCGACGACCTCGAGGTCGAGCTCGTCCAGACGGCGCCGCTCGGGCCCTGGCGCGGGCGGCTGGTCGGGGAGCGCGCCGCTCGCGAGCAGGGCGCGCGACTTCTGCCGGGCGAGGGAGACGTCGATCCGCTCGTAGCGCACGGCGAGCACGTCGTTCATCGTGCGGGTCATGTGCTTGATGCGGCCGGCGCCGATCAGGGTCGCCGCCGGGTTCGCGAGTGCGGTCCCGGCCGCGACGGCGGCCAGCGCGTCGAGCGAGCGCGGCAGGCGCAGGAGCACCGCGTCGGCGTCGCGGACGGCCTCCGCGACGGAGTCGACGATCTCGATCGGCGCGAGATCGACGCCCGATCCCCGCACCGTCTCGAGGTTCTGCGCGAGAGCGCGCTCGGCGGTGATCGAGTCCTGCACGACGCGTACGGCACGGCCGTCGGCGGCGAGGCCGAGGCTCAGTGCCCCGTAGGCGTCCCCGATCACGGCGAGGCGGCCGCGATCGGCGGCGAGGTCGAGCAGCAGACGGTCACTGGCGTCGACGGCGACGAGATCCGCCGCCTCGACGTCGGGGCGGCGGCGCAGGAGAGCGAGCACGTCCTCGCGCATCGCCCCTCCGATCGTCGGTCCGAGCGGGTGGGCCCTCGAGGGCGACCGCTCGCGGGCACGAAAAAAGGGCCCGAGAGTGGAGTCCCGGACCCTTCGCTCCCCGACTTGGACTCGAACCAAGAACCTACCGGTTAACAGCCGATTGCTCTGCCAATTGAGCTATCGAGGATCATCCGACCACCCGGAGGCGATCAGCGCGGTACTACTTTAGCAAACTCTCCGCGAACGCAAAATCGGGCGCGCACTCAGTAGCCGGAGCCCGGGTCGACGCGGCCGACGAACGGCCCGCCGGCGGCACAGGCGGCCACGTTGGCGCGCACGCGCTCGGCCAGGAGCGGCGCGGTGATCTCGGGGGTGTCCGCGCTGTGGGGCGTGATCAGGCACCGGGGCTCGCTCCAGAGCGGATGCCCGTCCGGCAGCGGCTCGGGGTCCGTCACGTCGAGCGCGGCGCCCGCGAGACGGCCTTCGGCGAGGGCCGCGACGAGCGCGTCCGTGTCGACGAGGCTCCCCCGGGCGACGTTGACGAGCACGGCGTGGGCGGGGAGCCGCGCGAGCAGACCCGCGTCGACCATCCGCTCCGTGCCCGCGGTGGCGGCGGCGGCCAGGACCAGCACGTCGGCGTCCGCCGCGGCCTCGGCGAGCCGCGACGCCGGCAGGGTGCGGGCGGCGCCCTCCACCGGCTCGTCTCCGCGGCGGACGATCGTCACCCGGCAGTCGAAGACGGCGAGCAGCCGCAGGAGCTCGCGAGCGATCCCTCCTGCTCCGACGATCACCACGGAGGCGCGGTGCAGCGTGACCGCCTTCTTCGGCCCCCACGACACGGCGCGCGCCCGCTCCGGCAGCGAGCGCAGGAGGGCGAGCACCAGCGCGAGCGCGTGCTCGGCCACCGGCTCCGCGTAGGCGCCCTTGGCGCTGGTCCAGACGACGTCCGCG
The DNA here is from genome assembly GCF_002932775.1 of Rathayibacter sp. AY1B8. Lineage (NCBI taxonomy): Bacteria > Bacillati > Actinomycetota > Actinomycetes > Micrococcales > Microbacteriaceae > Rathayibacter > Rathayibacter sp. AY1B8. Next base: position 48,719 of record NZ_PSWJ01000010.1, read on the forward strand.
CGGGACGCGGCGAGCACGGGCGCGAAGACGTCGACGCCGGCCCAGGGCAGCTGCACCCAGCGGATCGACGGGTGCTCCTCCAGCACAGCGGCCAGCTCGTCCGTGCGGCCGTAGGACAGCCAGAGCAGCGCGTCCGGACTCTCGTCGAGTCCGACGACCACTCCACCGCCCGACTCCACCGCCTCGGCGAACACCGGCTTCGGCCGCGGGAGCACCGCGACGCGCGGGACGGTCACTGGTCGGCCGCCTCGACGCGCTGCGCTCGGGAGGCGTCGAAGCGCTCGTACTCGGCGAAGGCCGCTCCGAGCTCGCGCACGTAGGGGTGCCGGGCCTCGATCAGAACCTCCAGCAGCGGCCCGTACGCGACGACCTCGCCGCCGACGAGCACGGCGATCCGGTCGGTCGCCCGGCTCAGCACGTCGATGTCGTGGCTGACCACGACGGCGGCGAAGCCCTCCCGGCGCCGCAGGTCGGCGAGGAGGTCCACGATCGACTCGCGCACCGTCGCGTCGATGCCCGAGGTCGGCTCGTCGGCGATCAGCACCTTCGGCCCGAGCACGAGCGAGCGGGCCACAGCCACGCGCTGGCGCTGGCCGCTGGAGAGCTCGTAGGGGTAGCGGTCGAGCAGGAACAGCGGCAGGTGCACGGAGTCGAGCAGCGTCGCCACCCGCACCGCCGCGGCCTTCGGGTCGTAGTGGCGGTCGCGGAGGAAGATCGGCTCGGCGATCAGCTCCGAGACGGTCAGCTCGGGGCGGAGGGCCGCACCGGCGTCCTGCGCGAGATGCGCGACGTCGACGGTGAAGCGCTTGAGCTCGCGGGCGGGGAGCGAGCGGAGGCGGTGCCCCGCGACCGTCGCGTCCCCTCCGATGATCACCGGACGCGTGCGGCCGCCGTCGTGCCCCAGGCCGTCGCCGCCGAGCACGCGCGCGAGCGTGGACTTGCCCGAGCCGCTGCCGCCGAGGATCCCGAGCACCTCCCCCGGCTCCACGCGGAGGCTCACTCCCCGCAGTGCCGTCCACCGTCGGCTGATGCCGCGCGGCGGGTACTCGACGCTGAGGTCGTCGACGACGATGGGGGCCTGATCCTCGGCGGTCCGGCTCACGCCCGGCGCTCCGCCTCGACGATGCTGCGCAGGAGCTCGCGCCTCGAGGCCTGCTCGACCGGGTCGGGCACGGGCAGGGAGGCGAGCAGGCGCTGCGTGTAGGGGTGCTTCGGCGCAGCGAGCACCTCGGCCCCCGTCCCCTCCTCGACCAGCTCGCCGCGGTAGAGCACCGCGATGCGGTCGGCGAGCAGGTCGACCACGGCGAGGTCGTGGCTGATGAACAGGGAGGCGAAGCCGAACTCGCGCTGCAGCTCGGCGAACAGCTCGAGCACGCGGGCCTGCACCGACACGTCGAGCGCCGAGGTGGGCTCGTCGGCGATCAGCAGCTTCGGCTCGAGGGCGAGGGCCCGGGCGAGGCTGGCGCGCTGGCGCTGGCCGCCGGAGAGCTCGTGCGGGTAGCGGTCACCGTAGGAGCGGGGCAGCTGCACCGCCTCCAGGAGCTCGTCGACGCGCGAGCGCGCCCCGGCGGCGTCGCCGGCCCGTCCGTGCACGATCAGCGGCTCGGCGACGCACTCCGCGATGGTGAGCAGCGGGTTGAAGCTCGACGCCGGGTCCTGGAACACGAAGCCGATGTCGCCGCGGACCGGCCGGAAGGCTCGCTCGCGGATGCCGCGCATCTCCTTGCCGAGGACCTTCAGCGACCCGCCGGTCACCGGCGTCAGGCCCGCGATGGCGCGCCCGATGGTGGTCTTGCCCGAGCCGCTCTCGCCGACGAGGCCGAGCACCTCGCCCGCGCGGATGCGCAGCGAGACGCCGTCGACCGCGACGAAGCCGGGACGGCCGAGCCGGCCGGGGTACTGGATCCGCAGGCCCTCGGCGGCGACGAGCGTCTCGGCCTCGGGGGCCTCGGCGCGCTCGACGGCGCGGACGCGGGCGCGCTCGACGCCCTGACCCACGTGCGGGACGGCGGCGAGGAGCTTCCTCGTGTACTCGGCCTTCGGCGCCGAGAACAGCTCGGAGACCGTCGCCTCCTCGACCAGTTCGCCCTGGTACATCACGGCGACGCGGTCGGCCAGATCGGCGACGACGCCCATGTTGTGGGTGATCAGCACGATCGAGGTGCCGAACTCGTCGCGGCACCGGCGGAGCAGGTCGAGGATCTCGGCCTGCACGGTCACGTCGAGCGCGGTGGTCGGCTCGTCCGCGACGATCAGGCCGGGATCCAGAACCAGGGCCATCGCGATGACGACGCGCTGCTTCTGGCCGCCCGAGAACTGGTGCGGATAGTAGTCGACCCGCTTCTCCGGCTCCGGGATGCCGACGGTGCGCAGGACGTCGATCGCGCGCTTGCGCGCCTCCTTCTTCGAGACGGAGCCGTGAGCGCGCAGTCCCTCCGCGATCTGCCAGCCCACCGTGAAGACCGGGTTGAGGGCGGTTCCCGGCTCCTGGAAGACCATGGCGACGTCGGTGCCGCGCAGCTCCCGGAGGCGGGCCTTCGGCACGGAGACGACATCGGTCGCCGCGCTGCCGTCCTTCTTCGAGAGCAGGACCACTCCGGAGGCGGTGGCCGTCTCGGGCAGGAGGCCGAGGATGGTCTTCGCGGTCACGGTCTTGCCGCTGCCGGACTCTCCGACGATCGCCAGGACCTCGCCGCGCTCGACGCGCAGGCTCACGCCGGCGACGGCGCGGACGGCGCCGCGGTCGCTCGCGAAGGCGACCTCCAGGTCGGTGATGTCCACGATTGGACGCGCTGAGGCGTCCCGGACGATGCGCTGGTCGCTCATCGCGTCTCCTCCACTCCGGCGACGGGGTCGTGCCCCGGCGTCTCCAGGCCGTCGGCGGCGAGGACGCCGCCCGGCACGACGGACGTCGCGGCGACGTCGCCGGCACCGGCGGCCACCGCGCGCCGACCGCGCAGGCGCGGGTCGGCGAGATCGTTCAGGCTCTCGCCCACGAGGGTGATGCCCAGCACCACGAGCACGATCGCCAGGCCCGGGAAGACCGAGGTCCACCAGATGCCGCTCGTGACGTCCGACAGCGCCTTGTTGAGGTCGTAGCCCCACTCCGCGGCCGACGTCGGCTCGATGCCGAAGCCGAGGAAGCCCAGGCCGGCGAGGGTCAGGATCGCCTCGGAGGAGTTCAGCGTGAAGATCAGCGGCAGCGTGCGCGTCGCGTTCCGCAGGACGTGGCGGAACATGATCCGCGGCGTCGACGCTCCGATGACCTTCGCCGACTCGACGAAGGCGTCGCCCTTGATCCGCACGGTCTCGGCCCGGATCACGCGGAAGTACTGCGGGATGTAGACCACGGTGATCGAGACCGCCGCGGCGAAGATGCCGGCCCAGAGGTTCGACTGCCCGCCGGAGATGACGATCGACATCACGATCGCCAGCAGCAGGGTCGGGAACGCGTAGATCGCGTCGCAGATCACGACGAGCACGCGGTCGAGCCAGCCGCCGAGGTAGCCGGAGACGAGGCCGAGGAAGACGCCGAGGAAGATGGACAGGACCACGGCGACGACGATCACGAGGAACGCGGTCTGCGCTCCCCAGATCACTCGCGAGAGGACGTCGTAGCCGCCGACGGTGGTGCCGAGCAGGTGCTCCGCGCTCGGCGGCTCCTGCGCGCCGAACGACTCGCCGCCCGAGCGCAGCTGCGAGTAGCCGTAGGGCGCGATGAGGGGCGCGAACAGGGCCACCAGCAGGAACGCGCCGGTGATGATCAGGCCGGTGACGAGCATCCCCCGCTGGAGGCCGACGCTCTGCCGGAGCTGGTGGACGACCGGCAGGCGGTCGACGAGGCGGCGGCGCGGACGCGCCGGGGAGGTGGTGCTCATGCTCAGTACCTCACTCGCGGGTCGATGAGCGCCGCGATGACGTCGACGATGAAGTTGGTCAGCGCCACGATGACGGCGAGCAGGGCGACGATGCCCTGCACGGCCACGAAGTCGCGGGCCTGGAGGTACTCGGCGAGCTGGAAGCCGAGGCCCTTCCACTCGAAGGTGGTCTCGGTGAGGACGGCGCCGCCGAGCAGCAGGGCGATCTGCAGGCCGATCACGGTGATGATCGGGATGAGCGCCGGCCGGTAGGCGTGGGTGCGGACGAGCCGGAACTCGCTGACGCCGCGCGAGCGCGCCGCGTCCACGTAGTCGGTGCCGAGCGTGCCGATCACGTTGGTGCGCACCAGGCGCAGGAAGATGCCCGCGGTGAGCAGGCCCAGCGCGACGGCGGGGAGCACCGCGTGCGAGAGCACGTCCGAGATCGCGGCCGGGTCGCCGGTCTGGATCGCGTCGATCAGATAGATGCCGGTCTTGTTCTCGAGGAACTGGAGCGAGAGCTCGGTGCTCGTCGAGGCGCGCCCGGCGACGGGGAACCACTTCAGCCAGACGGAGAACACCAGCTTCAGCAGCAGGCCCGCGAAGAACACCGGGGTCGCGTAGCAGAGGATCGCGAAGATGCGCAGCACCGCGTCGGGCGTGCGGTCGCGGTGGTAGGCGGCGAGCATCCCGAGCGGGATGCCGACCAGGAACGCCACGATCAGGGCGTAGAAGGCGAGCTCGACCGTCGCAGCGCCGTAGGTGAGGAGCACCTCGGTGACGGGGCGGTTGTCGCTCAGGGTGGTGCCGAAGTCGCCGGTCAGCAGCTTGCCGAGGTACTCGAGGTACTGCACGATCAGCGGCCGGTCGTAGCCGGCGGCGGCTACGCGCTCGGCGAGCTGGTCCGCGGTCAGGCGGCCGCCGAGGGCCGCCGTGATCGGGTCGCCCGTGGAGCGCATGAGGAGGAACACCAGCGTCACGAGGATGAAGACGGTGGGGATGATGAGCAGGAAGCGGACGAGCAGGTAGCGCCCGAGTCCGCCCCCGGAGCCGCGCGGTCGCCGGGTGGGCGCCGTCGCCGCAGCCGTCGTGGCTGTCGTCACGTGATGCCTTTCGTGGAGAACGGCCGGCGCCTCCTGTCGGGGAGGCGCCGGCCGCGAGGGGGGTGGATCAGCCCTTGCTGAGTGCCGCGTAGCGGAACTTGAACGAGGCGTCGAGGGTGTCCTCGGCTCCGCTCACGGTGCTGCCGACGACCGCGACCTGCGAGCCCTGCAGGTAGGGGACGGTCGAGAGCTGCGCCGCGACCTTCTCCTGGATCTGCTCGATCAGCGCGGTGCGCGCGTCGGCGTCGGTGGTCGAGACCTGCTGCGCGATCAGGCTCTGCACCTCGGCGTCGTCGAAGTGGTTCGCGAGGAAGTTCTCCTTGATGAAGAACGGCGAGAGGTAGTTGTCGGCGTCGGAGTAGTCGGGGAACCAGCCGAGCTGGTACGCCGGGTAGACGTCGCTCGAGCGGTCCTTCGAGTACTGCACCCACTCCGTGGTCTGCAGGTTCACGGTGAAGAGGCCGGTCGACTCCAGCTGGTCCTTGATCAGCGCGTACTCGTCGCCCGAGGACGGACCGTAGTGGTCGTTCGAGTACTGCAGGTTCAGGGTGACCGGAGCGGTGACGCCGGCGGCCTCGAGGGTCGCCTTCGCCTTGTCCGCGTCGGGCGCGCCGTTGCCGTCGCCGTAGAGCGACTTGAGCGGCTCGACCGCGCCGGTCAGGCCGGCGGGGACGTAGGAGTAGAGGGGGGTGTAGGTGCCCTTGTAGACCTGGTCGGCGATCTCGTCGCGGTCGATCAGGTCGGCGACGGCCTGGCGCACGGCGAGGGCCTTGGCGCTGTCGGCCTCGCCGGTCGTCGCACCGAAGGGCTGGGTGTCGAAGTTGAAGACGATGTAGCGGATCTCGCCGCCGGGGCCGTCCACGACCTTGACCGTGTCGTTGCCGCGGAGGTCGTCGATGTCCGTCGCCGAGAGGCTGCGGAACGCGACGTCGATGTTCCCCTCCTGGATGTCCAGCTTGAGGTTGGACGAGTCCGCGTAGTACTTGACGTTGACGGTGTCCGTCTTCGCCTCGCCGAGAACGCCCTGGTAGTCCGGGTAGGCCTTGTACTGGATGAGGTTGTTCACGTCGTAGTTCGCGATCGTGTACTGGCCGGCGAAGGCGTCGCCCGAGACGATGTCGGCGTCCGCGGTCAGCTCGTCGGCCGAGAAGACCTCCTCGTCCACGATCGGGCCGGCGGGGCTCGAGAGGATCTGCGGGAAGGTCTGGTCGTTCTCGGACTTCAGCGTGAAGACCACGGTCGTGTCGTCCGGAGCCGCGACGCTGTCGAGGTTCGCCAGGAGCGAGGAAGGGCCGTTCTCGGCCGCGATGCCGACCTGGCGGTCGAAGGAGAACTTCACGTCGGAGGAGGTGAGGTCGTGGCCGTTGGCCCACTTCAGTCCCTCCTTCAGCTTCACGGTGTACTCCGTGGGAGCGGTGAACTCCGCCGACTCGGCGATGTCGGGCTCGACGTCCGGGCTGCCGTAGGGGGTGTTCATCAGGAACGGGAACACCTGGTTCATCACGGCGAACGAGCCGTTGTCGTAGGAGCCCGCGGGGTCGAGCGTCGTGATCTTGTCGGTGGTGCCGATGGTCAGGGCCCCTCCGGCGCTTCCGCCGGACGAGTCGTTCCCGCCGGCGGCGCAGCCCGTCAGCACGAGCGCGACCGCGGCGAAGCCTGCGGCGGCGGCCAGTGCACGGGTGCCGCGAGTGGATGCGGAATTCATCTCCGTCTGCCTCTTCCTGTCAAGGATGGGATGCGGGCGCGCTCCGGGCGCGCGGACTCTCGGCACACAGATCTCCTGTGGGCTGTGGCGTCACGACACTGGACGCCCGCATTGCTGTTCCTCATAGGTAACACAGTTGGAAGCGCTCTCCGAACCGGCACGGGCGTGCGGCCGATTTCTTCACACGACCGCAACACGCTCACTCCGTGCGCAGCGCCCGCTTCTCGCGCTCGAGCTCGACCAGGCGCACCTGCACCGCGCGCGCCATCACCGGATCGGCGGACGCGCGCTGGAGCGCCCCGCGCAGCTCGGCGATCTCGCGGAGCAGATCGCGCTCGATGAGCGAGATCGCCACGTCGCGGGAGTAGCGGGCGAGCCCCTCCTCGTCGGCGGCCGGGATCGGCGCCACCGCGAGCTGGCGCACCAGCGAGGCGAAGGGACCGGGGACGTCGTCGGCGACGTGCTCGACCCAGTCGCGGTCCTCCGCCCGCTCGAGGTTCGCGACCACGGCGTCGCGGACCACGCGGAGGGTCTCGTTGGTGACCGCCGCGTGCGCCGCCCGGGCCAGGAGCTCCGGACCCATCGCCTGCGGAAGCTGGAGCATCGCCATCAGCGCCTCGCGCTCGATGCGCGTGACGACGTCGACGGGGAGGTCGGCGATGCGCGCGCCGAGGGGCGCCTCGGCCGCGGACGATTCGCCGCCGCTTCGCCCGCCCTGCTGGTCGCGGCCCTCGGGTCCGAAGGAGCGGGGCCGGGATCCGGCGGAGCGCACGGCGGAGTTGACCTCGGCCATGTCCAGGCCGAGCATCCGGGCGAGCTCGCGGGAGTAGCCGGGCCGCAGCGCCGGGTCGCGGATCTCGGCGACGACCGGGGCGGCCGCGCGCAGGGCCGCGATCCGGCCCTCGACCGTCTCGAGGTCGTAGCGGTCCAGCAGCTGCCGGATCACGAACTCGAACATCGGCTTCTTGTCGTCGATGAGGCGGCGGACGGCGTCGTCTCCGCGGTTCAGGCGGAGGTCGCAGGGGTCCAGGCCCTCGGGCGCGACGGCGACGAAGGTCTGCGCGGCGAAGCGGTGCTCCTCCTGGAACGCGCGCATCGCCGCCTTCTGGCCCGCCGCGTCGGGGTCGAAGGTGAAGACGACCTCGCCGACGCCGCTGTCGTCGCCCAGCACCCGGCGCAGCACCTTGATGTGGTCGACGCCGAAGGAGGTGCCGCAGGTGGCGACTGCGGTGGTGACGCCGGCGAGGTGGCAGGCCATGACGTCCGTGTAGCCCTCGACGACGACCACCCGGTGCCCGCGGGAGATGTCCCGCTTGGCGAGGTCGAGCCCGTAGAGCACCTGGGACTTGTGGTAGACGGGCGTCTCGGGGGTGTTGAGGTACTTGGGGCCCTTGTCCTCCTCGAGGAGGCGGCGGGCGCCGAAACCGACGGTCTGGCCGGTCACGTCGCGGATCGGCCAGACGAGGCGGCCGCGGAAGCGGTCGTAGACGCCGCCGCGGTTGTTGCTGCTGACCAGGCCGGCCGTGGTCAGCTCCTCCTCCGAGAAGCCGCGGCGCTTGAGCGCGGTGGTGAGCCCGTCCCAGCCGTCGGGTGCGAAGCCGACGCCGAAGCGGTCGGCGGCGGCGCGGTCGAAGCCCCGCTCGCCGAGGAAGCGCCGACCGACGTCGGCGCCCGGGGTCGCGAGCTGCTCGCGGAAGTACTCCTCCGCGGCGTCGTTCGCGGCGAGGAGGCGCGCTCGCCCGCCGGTCTCGGGCGCGCGGCCGTCGCCGTCCTCGTACTGCAGCGGGAAGCCGATCCGCCCGGCGAGGCGCTCGACGGTCTCGCTGAACGAGCTGTGGTCCATCTTCATGACGAAGCTGTAGACGTCGCCCGACTCCTGGCAGCCGAAGCAGTGGTAGAAGCCGGCCTGCGGGCGGACGTGGAAGCTGGGGCTGCGCTCGTCGTGGAAGGGGCAGAGGCCCTTCAGCGAGCCGATGCCGGCCGACTTCAGCGTGACGTACTCGCCGATCACGTCGCCGATGTTCACCCGCGCCTTGACCTCCTCGACATCTGACTGTCGGATCCGAGGCATGGGGTCCATCGTATCGGCCGCCGGGGCCGCCGAGCCGGGGTGGGGAGAACTGCACCAGGGCGGCGCGGATCACCCCGAGACCTGTGATCCACCCGCACCCCGAGATCAGGGTCATCCCTGATCCGCACCCGCCCGCCGTCTCCGAGGATCGACCCATGCCCCCTGCCGCCTCCGGCCCGCCTCTCCTGCGTGCTCTGCTCGTCGCCCTGCTCGGCGGTCTCGTCCTGGGCGGGCTCACCAGCCTGCTGCAGGGCTCCCTCCCGCCGTCGGTGAGCTCGTTCGCCAACTCCTCCGGGGGCTGGTCCATGCTCGTGTTCGCGCTCGTACGCCTCGGCGGCGCCCGACCGGCGGCGGCGACCGCTCTCGGCCTGCTGAGCTTCTGGGCGCTGCTCGAGGGCTACGACCTGGTGACCGCGGCGTGCGGCTTCGGCTACTCGCCTCCCTTCACGGACGTCTTCTGGCTGCTCGCCGTCCCCGCCGGGCCGATCCTGGGCGCCGCCGCCGCACTCACCCTCCACGGCTCGAGGACGTGGCGCGTCCTGGCTGTCGCGCCGCTCTCGGGCGTGCTGATCGGCGAGGGCGTCTGGGCGCTGGGCGTGGTCGCCGACACCACGAGTCCGGTGTACTGGTGGCTCCAGATCGTCCTGGGCGCGGGCTTCCTCGTCCTGGGCGTCGTGCGGAGGAAGCCGCGCGCACTCGTCTCGCTCGCGGCGCTCGGCGTCACCGCGGCGGCCGCCGTCGCCTTCTCCGTCGTCTACTCCGCGCTGTGAAGCGTTCGAGAGGGTCGTCGCGGACCCTCCGCGCACTCGCGGGTTCCGCCCTCCTCCTGGCCCTCGCCGGGTGCACCACCACCGCGGACGCCCCGGTCGCGCCGCCGTCGTCCGCCTCCGTGCCGTCGTCGGCGTCCTCCGCCACCCCTCCTCCGATCGACGTCTCCGCCGAGCTGGCCGTGCTCGAGAACGAGTTCGACGCCCGGATCGGCGTCAGCGCCGTCGACACCGGCTCGGGTCGCCGGGTCGATCACCGGGCCGACGAGCGCTTCGGCTTCGCCTCGAGCCTCAAAGCCCTCGCCGCGGCGGAGTTCCTGCGCACCGTCCCCGCCGCCGAGCGGGACGAGGTGGTCACCTGGACCGTGGCCGACGTCGAGGCGGCGGGCTACTCCCCCGTCACGGAGGAGAGCGCCGCCACCGGCCTGCCGCTGTCGCAGCTCGCCGAGGCGGCCGTCCGCCGGAGCGACAACACAGCGCTGAATCTCGTCCTCCGGCGCCTCGGCGGACCCTCCGCCCTCGACCGAGGACTGGAGGCTCTCGGCGACACCACCACCGAGGTGGTGAACGAGGAGCCCGCTCTGAACACGATCGAGCCCGGCAGCATCGACGACACCACCACCCCGGCCGCATTCACGGCGGACCTCGTCGCGGTCGCCACAGGTGACGTGCTGTCCGCGGAGGACCGGGCACTCCTGCTCGACTGGATGAGCGGCAACGCGACCGGCGACACTCTCGTCCGGGCGGGCGCTCCGGCCGGCTGGAGCGTCGCGGACAAGTCCGGGGGCGCCGGCGGGATCCGCAACGACGTCGCCGTGGTGACGCCTCCCGGGCGGGACGCGGTCGTGCTGTCGATCCTCTCGTCGCGCAACGACCCCGAGGCGGACTACGACGACGCGCTGGTCGCCCGAGCCGCGGCCGTCGTGCTGGGAGCCCTGCGGTAGCGTCCGCCCGGCGTCAGCAGTGCCGGTTCACGTAGCCCGGTGCGCCACGGGGGACGACGTCGCGGTCGCGGAGGGTGACCGAGATGCTCCGGCCCTGCGCGGCGCAGGCCTCGGAGTAGGCGGACCGGCCGTTGTCGGTGTACTCGATCTCGTAGACCTGGCGCCCGTAGACGTCCGTGTACGCCGCGCACTCGTCGTAGACCTGGCACTCCTCGACGACGGCGAAGTCGAAGCCGACCGTCCTCTTCCCGGCAGCGGCGAGATCGGCTCCGTTCTTCTGGCCGATCGCCAGGCCGGAGCGGTGAGCGCGCGCCGTCAGGAGGGTGGCGAACGCCAGCGCCTGCGACTTCGTCAGCCTCCCGCCCGAGCGGGTGTAGCTGTCCAGATTGTCGGCCTCGACGGCGTCGAAGCCGTCCTCGGCGCAGCCGTCGATCCAGGCGCCGACGATCGCGAGCAGAGCGGTCCGCTTCGCGGCGGTCGAGACGTCGAAGAGGTACTCGTCCGGCCAGCCCGGATCGGCGAGGGGCTTCCCGTCCGCTCGCCTCACCAGGAGCTCGGGGTGCCGCTTCGCGAAGGCGGCGCTCTCGCCGGGCTGGGTCTGGAAGGCGTTCACGTAGCAGATGCTGTAGCGGCCGGCGGCGGGCGCGTCCGTGCGGTCGCGGTCGACGATGGTGACGCTCGACGCCGGAGCGTAGGCGCCTCCCAGCTGGTCGTCGAGGACGCCGTTCGCGGGAGGGAGCAGCGGAGCCGCCGAGGCCGCGGCGGGCTGGACCAGCAGCAGCCCCGCGACGACCAGGGCGAGGAGGCCGAGACGGGGCCGACGCGGCCTCATCCGGGAGCTCCCGGCGTGCGCCCTGCGGCTCGCACGCCCGTGGCCGCCGGCAGCGCGCCGAGTGCGAGCTCGCCGATGACCGCGATGCGGTCCGCCGGTGCTCCGTCGCGGGCCTGCGTCGACATCCCGCTGAGCACGGCGACGACGAAGGCGGCGACGGATCCGGCGTCCGTCTCCGGCGGCACGTCGCCCTCCTCGATCCCGCGCTCGACTCGTGCGGCGACGAGCGCCTCCATCTCACGGCGACGGGCCTCGAGCCGCGGCTCGCTCAGCACGAAGCAGCCGGCAGGTGTGCCGGGCGCGGAGTACCCCTCCGCACTGACGCGGACGACGGCGGCGACGGCCTCGCGCGCCGTGAGCCGGTGCGAGTACAGCATCGGCTTGCTCATCCCCGACCGTGCCGCGATGCGGTCGACCCGCGCTCCCGCCAGCCCGTGCGCCGCGAACTCCTCCGTCGCCGCCTCGAGGATCCGCTGCCGTGTCCGCTCCGCTCCCACGCCCTCACCGTACCCGCCGCCCCGCGCCCCTCCGCGCCTCGCGGTGCGGTGCCCTCCCCGCCCTCCGAGCCGACCGGCCGACCCGCACACCAGCACATCGCCTCAGACGACGCACCCGGCTCCCTGGAACCCGCCATCCCGCAAGCCGACCGCGGTGACGCCTGGCGGTGACCGGCGTGCCCCGGCACCGCTGAACGGCCGATCCGCGTGCCAGCGGATCGCCCCAGGCGGACGCACCCCGCTCCACGAAACGCACCACGTCGCCAAGCCGACCGCGCCACGCCGGGCAGGGACCGGCGTGGAATCGAGCACCGCCGACCGCGCCGAGCCAGGCAGAGACCGGCGTGCCACCGGCACCGCCGAACGGCCGATCCGCGTGCCAGCGGATCGCCCTAGGCGGACGCACCCCGCTCTACGAAACGCACCACCCCGAGAGGCCGACCGCGCCACGCCGGGCGAGGACCGGCGTGGAATCGAGCACAGCCGAACGGCCGATCCGCGTGCCAGCGGATCGCCCTAGGCGGACGCACCCCGCTCCACGAACCGCACCACCCCGAGAAGCCGACCGCGCCACGCCGGGCGAGGACCGGCGTGCAATCGAGCACCGCCGAACGGCCGATCCGCGTCCCAGCGGATCGCCCTAGGCGGACGCACCCCGCTCCCTGGAACGCACCACCTCGACAAGCCGACCGCGGTGACGCCGGGCAGGGACCGGCGGCACAGCTGAGCCGGGCGCCGCCCGGCTCAGCGCATCAGCACAGCCTCTCGAACCAGGCGAGGGCGCTCTGGTCGGTGAGGTTGGCGACCTGGTCGACGACGACGCGGCGGCGGGCGTCGTCGTCGGGGGCGGCGTGCCAGTCCTCGGCGAAGCCGGGCTCGAGGGTTCCCGGGCCGCGGTCGAGGAGGGTGTCGGCGAGGCGGGTGAGGACTTCGCGCTGCTGGGCGTAGATGGGCTGGCGGGTGTTCCGCGACATCACGAACGTCGCGACGATCCCCTTGAGCACGGCGATCTCGGCCTGCTGCTCGCGGGGGACGACGACGTGGCCGCCGAAGCGGACGAGGTCGGGGTGCTGGTACGCCTCGCGGGTGGCCTCGGTGGCGGCGGCGGCGAAGCGGCCGATGAGCTGGCTGGTGAGGTTCTTGAGCCGGGCCTGGTCGCGGCGGGAGCCGTCCCAGGAGGAGACCCACACGTCGAGCGAGTCGAGACGGTCGAAGGCGGCGACGAGCTCGTCGTGTCCGACCTCCCCGCCGACCCAGGAGTGCATCGACTGCACGAGGTCCTCGTGGTCGGCGCGGGAGCCGAGTGCTTCGACGTCGATGTAGCCGGAGACCACCGCGTCCTCGAAGTCGTGCACGGAGTACGCGATGTCGTCCGAGAGGTCCATCACCTCGGCCTCGATGCAGCGCACCCCCTCGGGGGCGCCCTCGCGCATCCAGGCGAACGCGGGGGCGTCGTCGGCGTAGAACCCGAACTTGGCGCGCCCCGACGGGTCCGCGACCGAGCGCGTGTCGGGCCAGGGGTACTTGCAGCTCGCGTCGATGCTGGCGCGGGTGAGGTTCAGCCCGTAGGGGCGGGCGTCGTCGCCGAACACCTTCGGCTCGAGCCGTGTGAGCAGCCGGAAGGTCTGCGCGTTGCCTTCGAAGCCGCCGATCCCCTCGGCCCAGGTGTTGAGCGCGCGCTCGCCGTTGTGCCCGAACGGCGGATGCCCGATGTCGTGCGCGAGGCAGGCCGTGTCGACGACGTCGGGGTCGAGGTCGAGGCTCGTGGCGAGCTCCCGGCCGATCTGCGCCACCTCGAGCGAGTGGGTCAGGCGGTTGCGCGCGAAGTCGACGCCCGCCGTGGGGCTGAGCACCTGGGTCTTCGCGGCCAGGCGGCGGAGCGCGCTGGAGTGGAAGAGCCGGGCGCGGTCGCGGGCGAAGTCGGAGCGGCGAGTCGAGTGGTCCTCCGGCAGGAATCGCTCGGTGTCGACGAGCGAGTACCCCCAGAGCGCGCGGTCATCCACCGCTGTTGTGGATCTCGGCGGCCGAGACCGCGTCGCGCTGCCCGGCGTCGAGCTCGCGGGACTCGAGCCAGCGGTCCGGGAGGGAGGGGACCTTGGGCGAGCCGGCGCGGCCCCGCTGCCCCTCGGCCGCCTCGCCCGGGTAGGGCTGCGTCCAGTCGAGCGTCGCCAGGAGCTCGTCGAGCTGCGCGAGCGACTCGACGGTGGCCAGGCGAGCGCGGAGGTCGCCGCCGACGGCGTAGCCCTTGAAGTACCAGGCGACGTGCTTGCGGATGTCGCGGCAGCCGCGCTCCTCGCTCTCGAAGAAGTCGACGAGCAGCTCCGCGTGGCGGCGGAACGCCTCGGCGACCTGTCCGAGCGAAGGGCGGAACCGCTCGTCGGAGCCGGCGAACGCGGCGGCGAGGTCGCCGAAGAGCCAGGGGCGCCCGAGGCAGCCGCGACCGACGACGACTCCGTCGCAGCCCGTCTCGGCCATCATCCGCAGCGCGTCCTCGGCCGACCAGATGTCGCCGTTGCCCAGCACGGGCACGCTCGTGACCGTCTCCTTGAGCGTGGCGATCGCCGACCAGTCGGCGTGCCCGCTGTAGAACTCGGAGGCGGTGCGCGCGTGCAGCGCGATCGACGCGACCCCGGCGCCCTCGGCGGCACGGGCGGCCTCGAGGTAGGTGAGGTGGTCCGGGTCGATGCCCTTGCGCATCTTGACGGTGAGCGGGACGTCGCCGGCGGCCTTCACGGCGCCCTCGACGATCTGCCGGAACAGCGGGAGCTTCCACGGCAGGGCCGCTCCCCCGCCCTTCCGGGTGACCTTGGGCACGGGGCAGCCGAAGTTGAGGTCGATGTGGTCGGCCCGGTCCTCGGCGACGAGCATGGTGACCGCCTCGGCGACGGTGACCGGGTCCACTCCGTAGAGCTGGATCGAGCGCACCGACTCGCTGGGGTGGTGGCGGATGAGGCGCATCGATTCCGGCGTGCGCTCGACGAGCGCGCGGGAGGTGATCATCTCGCTCACGTAGAGGCCGTTGCCGAACTCGCGGCAGAGGCGGCGGAACGCCGTGTTGGTGATGCCCGCCATGGGGGCGAGCACCACCGGCGCGTCGAGTTCGAGGGGGCCGATCCGGAGCGCCGGCGCGGTGCGCGCGGGCGGGGCGGCCGTGAGAGTGGAGGACATCGGTATCGATTCTCCCAGATCCTGTGTTGGGGAAGGCGGAGTGACGAGCGGAGAGGTGGAGAGATGAACGGGAGCACACCTGTGGAGGACGGTTCGCAGCGGCTGGAGGCGGACGCGTCCGCCCGCGGCCTTGCGGTCGAGATCGTGGAGAGGCCCGCTGCCGGCAGCCTGCACGAGGCGGCCGCGCTGCTCGGCATCGAGCCCGGCGACATCGTGAAGTCGCTCGTGGTGAAGCGCCACGACGGCGGCTACCTGTTCGCCCTCGTCCCCGGCGGGCGGCAGATCGCGTGGCCGAAGCTGCGCGCGGTGGTCGGAGTGAACAAGCTCCGCCTCCCGGACGAGACGGCCGCCCTCGAGGCGACCGGCTACCGGCGCGGCACCATTACCCCGATCGGCTCCACGACGGCCTGGCCGGTCTACGCCGACGAGCGGATCCTCGGCCGCCGCGTCGCGATGGGAGCCGGCGCCGACGGGCGCAGCGCCTTCGTCGACGCGGACGCCCTCGTGGCCGCCTACGGCGCGACCGTGGCCGACATCACCGTGGAGGAGCCTCCGCGCTGATCGGCGGCACCTCGGCCTGCGCTTCCGCGGCCTGCGGCACGGCGCAGACGCCGTCCTCGCACAGCGGCACGCCGGAGTCGCCCAGCATCTCGAACGGCCCGCTCACGCGACGGCCGCCCGCTGCTCCAGCACGTGCTCGAGGACCTCGGTGAACGCCGCCGGCTCCTGGGCGCCGGAGACGCCGAAGCGCCCGTCGAGGACGAAGAACGGCACCCCCGAGATCCCGTACTCGCGGGCCTGGGCGATGTCGGACTGCACCCGCCCGAGGTAGCGCCGGTCCTCGAGAGCGCGGCGCGTCTCCGCCGGGTCGAGCCCGACCTCGCCGGCGAGCGAGGCGAGCACCTCCGGATCGGCCAGGTCGCGGCCCTCGACGAAGTACGCGCTCAGGAGACGCTCGACGAGCTCGAGCTGCAGTCCGTTCTCCTTGGCGTGGTGGAGCGCCTGGTGGGCGGTGACCGTCTTGACGTGGCGCACCGACTCGAAGTGGTAGTCGAGGCCGACGCTCGCCGCGATCGCCGTGACGGAGTCGAGCATCTGCTGCGCCTGCACCTCCGGGATGCCCTTGTGCTCGGCGAGGAACGCCGCCTCTCCCCCGCGGTAGTCCTCCGGCGTGTCCGGCGAGAGCTCGAAGCTGCGGTACTCCACGACGACCTCCGGAGCCTCGGGGTGCGCGGCGCGGAAGGCCTCGAGCCCGCGCTCGAACCGGCGCTTCCCGATGTAGCACCAGGGGCAGGCGATGTCGGACCAGACGTCGACGGAGAGGGGGCTCGGCTCAGCACTCACTCCCAGGACAACGGAGGGGGCGCCCCGCTATTCCCGCAGCACGCGGACGAGCTCGTCCACGTCGGACTCGTCGTTCCAGAGGTGGAAGGCGATGCGGAGCCGGCCGCCGCGGCCCGAGACGCGCAGACCCGCAGCCTGCAGCAGCTCCAGGTCCGCTCCCCCCTCGTCCGGCCAGGACACGAGCGCCCGGTGCTGAGGCTCCCGGTCAAGCCGCTCGCACAGCAGGTCGCCGAGGCCGGAGGCGTGCGCCCAGACCGCGTCGAGGTCGAGCGAGCGGAACAGAGCGAGCGACGCCTCGGCGCCGGCGAACGCCTGCCAGGCCGGCGAGACGTCGAAGCGGCGGGCGTTCTCGGCCAGGTGCATGGCCGGTCCGTAGCAGGACGACCACACGTCCTCCCCCGAGTACCAGCCCGCCTGCACGGGGACGAGCTCGGCCGCGTAGGCGGGCGAGACGGTGAGGAACGCCACTCCGCGCGGCGAGCACAGCCACTTGTAGGCGTGGGTGAGGGTCGCGTCGAAGCGGGAGGCGTCGACCGGCAGGACGCCGACCGCCTGCGTGAGGTCGCACGCGGTCCGCACTCCGTGGCGCGCGGCCGCCTCGAGGACGGCGTCGAGATCGGCGAGCGCTCCGCTGCTGGACTGCACGGCGGAGAAGACGACGAGGTCGTCCCCGTCCTCGACGGAGTCGGCCAGCGCCTCGAGCGCGACGGAGCGCACGGTCACTCCGCGGTGCGCCTGGGCGAGGAAGGGGAACACGATGGAGGAGAAGTCGCCGTCCACGCAGAGCACGCGGGCCCCGTCGGGCAGCGAGGCGGCGAGCACGGCGGCCATGGCGGAGGTCTGCGAGCCGATCGCGACACGGTCGACCGGGACGCCGGCGATCGCGGCGAACGAGGCACGCGCGCGCTCGGCGACAACGCCGTAGGCGGCGGCCGTGCTCTCCCCGGACGACCAGCCGTCGAGGTCCGCCCGCAGCGCCTTGACGGTCTCCCGCGGCGGCAGGCCGAGGGTGCAGGCGTTGTGGTAGCCGCGGGCACCGGCGAAGCGCGCGCGCAGGTCGGCGGAGTTCGGCAGTGCGGTGCTCACCTCTCGAGGATGACGCTCCGGAGCCGGATCGCCAAGACCGGGGAGCGACCGGGCGCGTCGGCGCCGGGCCCGGTCAGCGGGCGGCGAGGGCGTGCGCCTGCTCGAGCACGGCGACGACCTCGCGGGCCTCGCGGACGTCGACCGGCGAGGGAGCGCCGTCCTGGAGGGACCGCGCGACCTGCTCGAGGAACGCGGCGTATCGTCCCCGCTCACTCGGCACGGGGTGTGCGCCGGAGTCGTCGACGAGGACGCCCCATCCCTCCGGCGCGACCTCGCCGAAGCCGTCGTCGTCCGGTCGGGCGCCGCCGGTGCGGAGCGCGGTCTCCTGCGGGTCGAGGCCGTCGACGCTGAAGGCGGCGCGGGTGCCGAGCACGCGGAAGCGGGGGCCGGTCGCCCGGGCGACGCGGCTCATGGTGAGGTGGGAGCGGACGCCGCTGTGATGCAGGAGCGAGACGAACGCATCGTCCTCGCTCGCCGAGCCCTCGTGGACGGTCCGGGTCTCGGCCGCCGTGACGACCGCCGGGCCGAACAGCAGCAGCGCCTGGTCGACCAGGTGGCTGCCGAGATCGAAGAGGATCCCGCCGCCCTCGGCCGAGCCCGTCTCGCTCTGCCACCGGCCCGTCTTCGGCGCGCTCCAGCGCTCGAAGGTCGACTCGAAGCGGAGGACCTCGCCGAGGACGCCTTCGCCCAGGAGGCGGCGGAGCGTGAGCAGATCGGCGTCCCAGCGCCGGTTCTGGAAGACGAAGACGGGCGCACCGCTCCGCTCGGAGGCGGCGATGACCGCGTCCGCGTCGGCCGTGCTCGGTGCGAAGGGCTTGTCGATCACGACGGCGACCCCGGCCTCGAGCACCCGGACGGCCTGCTCCCGGTGCACCGACGGCGGCGAGGCGAGCACGACCAGCTCCGGCCGCTCGGCGAGCACCGCGTCGAGGTCGGGCACGATCCGGGCCTCCGGATGCGCGGCGGAGGCCGCGGCCCTCCGACCGGCGTCGCGGGTGGAGACGGCGACGACCTCGAAAGCGGGATCCGCCGCGAGGAACGGACCGTGGAAGACGCTGCCCGCGAGCCCGAAGCCGACGATTCCGATCCGGATCACGAGGAGGCCCCCGGCACGTCGACCGCGCCGCCGAAGCGGCGGGAGCGGCCGGAGTAGTGCTCGATCGCGTCCCAGAGGTCGGTCCGCGTGAAGTCGGGCCAGAGCCGGTCGAGGAACACCATCTCGGCGTAGGCGCTCTGCCAGAGCAGGAAGTTGCTGGTGCGCTGCTCGCCGGAGGAGCGCACGAAGAGGTCGACGTCCGGCATCTCGGGCACGTAGAGCGCCCGGGCGATCGTCTTCTCGGAGATGCCGGAGGGCTTGAGCCGCCCCGCCTGGACCTCGGCGGCGAGCCGCTGCACCGCGTCGGCGATCTCGGTGCGCCCGCCGTAGTTGACGCACATGGTGAGGGTGAGCACGTCGTTGTCCGCGGTCATCCGCTCGGCGAACTGCAGCTCGTTGATCACCGACGCCCACAGGCGCGGCTTCCGCCCGGCCCAGCGGATGCGCACGCCCCACTCGTTGAGCTGATCGCGGCGGCGGTGCAGCACGTCGCGGTTGAAGCCCATCAGGAAGCGCACCTCCTCGGGCGAGCGCTTCCAGTTCTCGGTCGAGAACGCGTAGACGCTGAGGTGCTTCACGCCGATCTGGATCGCTCCGGCCACGACGTCCAGCAGCGCCGTCTCGCCGCGCTTGTGCCCCTCGATCCTCGTCAGGCCGCGGGAGTTCGCCCAGCGGCCGTTCCCGTCCATCACGATGGCGACGTGCCCCGGAACGGCCTTCCGCGGGATCGCGGGCGGGTGGATCCCGGTCCAGTCGAGGGGGCGGTACGGCTCGGCGTCCTTGTGGGTGAAGGGCTTCATCGGGTGACGTGCTCCAGGGATCTCAGACCGCGTTCGAGGTGGAACTGCGTGTAGGCGGCGACCACTCCGCTCGCCCGCGACCGCGTGGTCGGCTCGGTGGTCTCGGCGTGGGCCCAGTCTCCCGTGAGCAGTGCGCCCAGCAGGACCACGACCTCCGGAGCGACCCGCGGTGCGCCGGGCGGCGTGCAGTCGGCGCAGACGACGCCTCCGAGCTGCACCACGACCGCGCCGTGGGGCCCGGGGGCGCCGCAGCGCGCGCAGTCCTCGAAGCTGGGCGCCCAGCCCGCGATCGAGAGCGCCCGCAGGAGGTAGGAGTCGAGCGTCAGCACCGGCTCGTGCTCGTGCTTCGAGAGCGAGCGCAGGGCCCCGACGAGCAGCAGGTACTGCTGCAGGGAGGCGTCCGCGTCGGTGAGGCGGTCCGCCGTCTCGACCATCGCGCTCGCCGCCGTGTAGCTGTCGTAGTCGGCGGCGATCAGCGCACCGTAGGCGCCGAGCGACTCGGCCTGCGTCACGATGTCGAGGCTCCGGCCCTCGTAGAGCTGGAGGTCGGCGACCATGAACGGCTCGAGCCGCGAGCCGAACTTGGAGCCGGTCTTGCGCACGCCCTTCGCCACCGCGCGGATCTTGCCGTGGCTGCGCGAGAGCAGCGTCACGATGCGGTCGGCCTCGCCCAGCTTGTGCGTGCGGAGCACCACGGCTTCGTCGCGATAGGTGGGCATCCTCCGATTATCCCCCCGACCCCCGACACCCGGCTGGCAGCCCGGCCGGGGCAGGGCCCTCGCCGTGGAACGATGTCCGGGTGGCAGCCTCCCTCTTCGAGATCCCGGCCTGGGCCGACCTGCTCGCGATCGCCATCGGCTGCCTCCAGGGCGCGATGTTCGCGGGCGAGTTCCGCGACCGCCGGATCGACCTGCTCGGCGTCACGATCATCGGCACGGCCACCGGCCTCGGCGGCGGCGTGCTCCGCGATCTTCTGCTCCAGACGCCCCTGGTGGCCCTGCACACCGACGCGTACCTGATCGTCGCGGTGACCGCCTCCCTGCTCGGGATGCTGCTCCAGCACCTGCTGAACCGGGTCGACGGGACGATCACCGCTCTCGACGCGCTGACCCTCGGGCTCTTCGGCGCGATCGGCACCACGAAGGCCCTGTCGCTCGGCGTGCCGGAGGTGCCGGCCGTGTTCGTCGGCACCGTCTCGGCCGTCGGCGGATCCGTGGTCCGCGACATCCTGCTGAACCGGCCGATCGCGCTGATGCACGTCGGCTCGCTCTACGCGGTCGCGGCCTCGGTGGGCACGGGCGTCCTGGTCCTCGCGCTGCGCTTCGGAGTGACGATCGACTTCGCCGCGCCGCTCGCGGTGGGCGTGACCACGGTCATCCGCCTGCTCGCGGTCCGCTACGGCTGGAGCCTGCCCGAGCAGCGCGCGCTCAGCGGGGTGCCGCGCCTGCGCTGGCGCCGCCGGACCTAGCGGCGGCCGACCCGGACGCAGGGAGCGGAGTCCCGCGCGGTCCGCGCACGGGAATGCCGTGGGAGCCGCGACGCATCACGGCTCCCACGGCGGGGATCGGGCCCGATCAGGCGGAGGCGCCGGCCAGCTCGCGGACCGGGACCTCCTCGCGCAGGGCGCGGTTGACGGCCGAGACGATGGCCTTGAGGGAGGCGGTCGAGATGTCGGCGTCCACGCCCACGCCCCACAGGGTGCGGCCGTTCACCGTGCACTCGACGTACGAGGCGGCCAGCGCGTCGCCGCCGGCGCTGAGCGCGTGCTCGACGTAGTCGAGGACCCGGACCTCGACGCCCTGCTGCTCCAGCACGGCCTCGAAGGCGTTGATCGGGCCGTTGCCCCGCGAGCTGGCCGAGACGCGCTCGTCGCCCACCCGGAGGACCGCGTCCAGCGCGATGCTGCCGCCCAGATCGCTCGACGTGTTCGTGCGCAGCAGCTCGAAGCGGCCCCACTTCTCGTCGGCGCGCTCGGCGGGCGCCGGCAGGTACTCGTCCTGGAACACCGTCCAGATCTGCTCGCTCGTGACCTCGCCGCCCTCGGCGTCGGTCTTGGCCTGCACGACGCCCGAGAACTCGATCTGCAGTCGGCGCGGCAGGTCGAGCGCGTGGTCCGTCTTCAGCAGGTACGCGACTCCGCCCTTGCCGGACTGCGAGTTGACGCGGATGACCGCCTCGTAGGAGCGGCCCAGGTCCTTCGGGTCCACCGGCAGGTAGGGCACGGCCCAGGTGAGCTCGTCGACGCTGCGGCCGGTCCGCTCGGCCTCGGCCTGCATCGCCTCGAAGCCCTTCTTGATGGCGTCCTGGTGCGAGCCGCTGAAGGCGGTGAAGACCAGGTCGCCCGCCCAGGGGCTGCGCTCGGGCACGGGCAGCTGGTTGCAGTACTCGGCGGTGCGCTTGATGCCGTCCATGTCGCTGAAGTCGATCTGCGGGTCGATCCCCTGGGTGAACAGGTTCACGCCCAGCGCGACCAGATCGACGTTGCCGGTGCGCTCGCCGTTGCCGAAGAGGCAGCCCTCGATCCGGTCGGCACCGGCCAGGTAGCCCAGCTCGGCCGCCGCCACGGCCGTGCCGCGGTCGTTGTGGGGGTGCAGCGACAGCACGATGTTCTCGCGCTGCGCGAGGTTGCGGCTCATCCACTCGATCGAGTCTGCGTAGACGTTCGGGGTGGCCATCTCGACGGTGGCGGGCAGGTTCAGGATGACCTTGCGCTCGGGAGTCGGCTCGAAGACCTCGACGACCCGGTCGCAGATCTCGCGGGCGAAGTCGAGCTCGGTGCCGGTGTAGCTCTCGGGCGAGTACTCGTAGTAGACGGCCGTGCCGGGGACGGTCGACTCCATCTCGCGGCACTTGCGGGCGCCGGCCAGCGCGATGTCGATGATGCCCTGACGGTCCTTGCGGAACACGACCTCGCGCTGCAGCACGCTCGTGGAGTTGTAGAGGTGCACGATCGCCTGGCGCGCACCGCGGATCGACTCGTAGGTGCGCTCGATCAGGTGGTCGCGGGCCTGGGTCAGCACCTGGATGGTGACGTCCTCGGGGATCGCGCCCTCCTCGATGAGGCTGCGCACGAAGTCGAAGTCGGTCTGGCTCGCGCTCGGGAATCCGACCTCGATCTCCTTGTAGCCCATCCGGACCAGCAGATCGAACATGATGCGCTTGCGCTCGGGGCTCATCGGGTCGATGAGCGCCTGGTTGCCGTCGCGGAGGTCCACGGCGCACCAGCGGGGCGCGGTCGTGATGCGCTTCGACGGCCAGGTGCGGTCGGGCAGGTCCACGGCGATCAGCTCGTGGAAGGGACGGTACTTGCCGATCGGCATGGGCGACGGCTTCTGGTTGTTCAGCATGAGGTGCTCTCCCGGCGCAGTGGTGCGCACGTGTCTGTTCTCGCTCGTGACCGATCCCGCTCGCGTGCGGCTCCGCTGGTGGGCGGTGCCGGTCGAGCGGTCTCGCGGGGATCCGGATGCGGATCGACCTCGCGGGCGAGGGATGGTTCAGCCGACGACGGACTCCGCGACGAGGATGGCCTGAGGATCAGATCTCGTCGCGGCGGAGAAGGAGGAGCTGTCCGAAGCGCACCCGGTCAGGGTAGCACCGCCCCCGCGGCGCGTCACCCCGGCGTCCCGCGCTAGGTGACCAGGCCGTTCTCGTAGGCGTAGACCACCAGCTGCACGCGGTCACGCAGGCCGAGCTTGCCGAGGGTGCGGCTGATGTGCGTCTTCACCGTCGCCTCGCTCAGGAACTCGGCGCGCGCGATCTCGGTGTTGCTCATCCCCCGCGCGGCCAGGTGGAAGATCTCGCGCTCGCGGTCGGTGAGGGTCGCGAAGGCGGGCGGGGTCTCCCGTCCGCTGCCCGCCGCTCCGAAGTGCTCGAAGAGCTCGCGGGTCGCGGAGGCGGCGACCACGGCGGTCCCCGCGTGCACGGTGCGGACGGAGGCGAGGAGGAAGCCGGGCTCCGTGTCCTTCAGGAGGAAGCCGCTCGCGCCCGCCCGGATGGCGCGCGCGGCCGCCTCGTCGAGGTCGAAGGTGGTCAGCACGAGGATGCGCGGAGGCTCGACCCGCCGCTCCTGCGCGTCCGCGAGGATCCGCCGGGTCGACTCGATCCCGTCGACGCCCGGCATCCGGATGTCCATCAGCACGACGTCGGGGGCCAGCCGCGCGACCAGCTCCGCGCCCTCCGCCCCGTCCGAGGCCTCGCCGACCACCTCGAGGTCGGGCTGCGAGCCGAGCAGCATGCGGATGCCGGCGCGGAAGAGGGCCTGGTCGTCGACGAGGACGAGGCGGATGGTGTCGGTCATGCGGGGCTGCCTCCGGAGGCGAGGGGTGGGGCGGTGCGGGCGAGGGACGGGGAGGAGGGCAGGCGCGCGTCGACGACGAAGTCGTCCCCGACCGGGCCGGCGGCGAGCACTCCCCCGACGAGCGCGGCGCGCTCGCGCATGCCGACCAGGCCGTGGCCCTCGCCCGGCAGGGAGTCGCGCTCGACGTCGGCGCACCGGGCGTTGCGCACGGTCAGGGCGAGCTCGCCGCCGTCCTGGCGCAGGGCGATCTCGAGCGGCGAGCCCGGGCGGCCGTGGCGGAGAGCGTTCGTGGTCGCCTCCTGGGCGATGCGGTACAGGGCCAGACCGACGGCGCGCGGCACCGCCTCCAGGTCGACGGCGAGCTCGGCGCGGACGGGGGCTCCGGCTCCGCCCACGCTGTCGAGGAGGGCCGGCAGGTCGCGGGCGCCGGGCTGCGGGCCGTCGCTCTGCGAGTGCCGCAGCTGGGCGAGGAGCACGCGCACGTCGCCGAGGGCGTCCCGGGCGACGGAGGAGATGGTCAGCAGCGCGGCGTCGGTCTGCTCGGGGCTGGTGGCGCCGAGGTAGCGCGCGCCGTCGGCCTGCGCGATCACGACGGCGAGGGAGTGGGCGACGACGTCGTGCATGTCGCGGGCGATCCGGTTGCGCTCCTCCACGGTGTCGAGCTCGCGCTGCGCCCGGGCGCGCTCCTGCTCGGCCTGCGCGCGCAGGGTCTGGCCCTCCCGCGCCCGGCGGACCGAGCGCGAGAGCAGTCCGATGGTCCAGGAGAGGCCGAGCGTCGCGAGGATCCCGCCGAAGGTGGCTCCGGCCGACAGGAGGCCGTCGTAGGCGCTCGCGACGAGGTCGAAGACGAGGACGAGGTAGACGACGGCGATCACGGCGCCGAGGACGGCCGACACCGCGCCCGCGATCCGCACCCGCCGCGACTCCGACGCGCCGGCGCCGAAGAGGACGGCCAGGATGGCCAGATCCGCGGGTCCGGGAGCGAGGCTCGCGCTCATCTGCAGGGCGGCACCGGCCCAGGCGATCGAGAGGGCGAGGACCGGGGACCGCCGGTGCAGCACCAGCGCGACCGCGAGCACGCCCGCGACCAGCAGCTGCATCGCGCCCTCCACCCCGGCGAACGGGAGGCCGGCGACGAGGAGGAGCACCAGCGCCTGACCACCGGCGACCCCCACCGCGAAGGGGTCCTGCGGCCCGGCGACCCGGGTCAGCAGCGCGTCGATCCGATCGCCCGCGAGGACCGGCGCCCGCAGCGCGTTGAGGTACACGAGGACCTTCGCCGCACCGAGCACGGAGGCGACCGCGAGGGCGACCAGGGCGAGGACCACGAACTCCACGCGCGCCGGGAGCCCGGACGGATCGAGCGGGCCGGAAAGGCCGAGCGCAACGGTGACGCCGCCGATCCCGGCGAGGATCAGGCCGCCCGCGAGCGCCAGGGCACGGGTCCAGGGGCCCACCCGGCGGGTCGTCTGCCAGAGGACGACCAGGCCGACGAGCACCCCGTCGACGGGGACGCCGCCGAGCAGGACGCCTCCGTCGGCGAGCGCGCCGACCGCGACGAGCGAGGGGGCGAGCGCGGGCAGGAATCCCGCGACGGCGAGGGCCAGCGCGAGCACGAGGCCGCCGGCGATCCGCTCGGTCGGAGTGACCCCGGTGAGCCCGAGCAGCAGGTGGAGGGCGGCGAGCAGCGCCCCGGCGATCGGCAGGGCCGCCGGTCGGTCGAGGAGGGCGCGCATGAGGACCACGCTACGGGTCCGCGCGCCCGGGGGCGTCGTCCTGGAGGGTGACCGCCGTCGTCCTCCGGCGTCAGAAGCCCAGGCGCCCCAGCAGCTTCGGGTCGCGCTGCCACTCCTTGGCGACCTTCACCCGGATGGAGAGGAACACGCGGCGGCCCAGCAGGCGCTCGATCTGCTCGCGGGAGACGGCTCCCACCTCGCGCAGACGCTGGCCGCCCTTGCCGATGATGATGCCCTTCTGGCTGTCGCGCTCCACGAAGACGTTGGCGTAGATGTCGATCAGCGAGCCGTCCTCGCGCTCGACCATGTCGTCGAGCGTCACGGCGAGGGAGTGCGGCAGCTCGTCCGAGACGCCCTCGAGGGCGGCCTCGCGGATGAACTCGGCGATCCGCGAGGACAGGTCCTCGTCGGTCACCGCCTCCTCCGGGTAGAGGGCGGGCGAGACGGGCATCAGGCGCAGGAGCTCGACGGCCAGGACGTCCAGCTGCTCCTCGGTCACGGCCGAGATCGGCACGATCGTGTCCCACTCGCGCAGCTCCGAGACGGCGAGCAGCTGCTTCGCCACGGACTTCTTCGAGGAGAGGTCCACCTTCGAGACGATCGCGACCTTCCGGGCGCGCGGGAAGGAGTCGAGCTGCTCGTTGATGAAGCGGTCTCCGGGGCCGATCGGCTCGTCCGCCGGGAACAGCATCCCGATGACGTCGACGTCGCCGAGGGTCGAGGTGACGAGCGAGTTCAGCCGCTCGCCGAGGAGCGTGCGCGGCCGGTGGATGCCGGGGGTGTCGACGACGATCAGCTGGCCGTCGGTGCGGTGCACCACGCCGCGGATAGCGCGCCGCGTGGTCTGGGGCTTCGAGCTCGTGATGGCGATCTTCTCGCCGACGAGGGCGTTCGTGAGCGTCGACTTGCCCACGTTCGGGCGGCCGACGAAGGACACGAAGCCCGCCCGGTAGGGAGCGGCGGCGGGAGTGGTGTCGGTCATCGTGCGTCCTCGTGCTGATCGCCCGTGGCTCCGCGGGTGGGAGCCGTGCTCGGGCTGGGGGTGGTGGTGCCGCCGTCCGCGATGATCGCGACGGGGCCGGTGCCGGGCTCGCCGGCGGTGTCCAGATCGGGATCGCGGCGGACGATCACCGTGGAGATGGTCCCACGGCGCGGGTCCGCCTGCTCGGCCTCGAGCAGCACTCCGCCGATCCGCGCCGTCGCGCCGCGCTCGGGGAGGCGCCCGTAGGCCTTGGTCAGCAGTCCGCCGACCGAGTCGACGTCGTCGTCCTCGAGGTCGAGCTCGAACAGCTCGCCGAGCTCGTCCACCGGCAGGCGCGCCGAGACGCGGTAGACCCCGGGCGCCGTCTCCTCGAAGAGGTCGACCTCGCGGTCGTACTCGTCGGAGATGTCGCCGACGAGCTCCTCGATCAGGTCCTCGAGCGTCACCAGGCCCGCGATGCCGCCGTACTCGTCGACCACCATCGCGAGGTGGTTGGACTCGAGCTGCATCTGGCGGAGCAGCTCGTCGGCCTTCTTCGACTCGGGCACGAACAGCGCGGGGCGCGCGAGATCGGCGACCGTGTCGTCGTCGTCCGGCCGCTCGTAGGTGTGCCGGGCCACGTCGCGCAGGTAGAGCACGCCGAGGACGTCGTCGACGCCGTCGCCGATGACGGGGAGCCGGGAGATGCCGCGGCTCAGCAGGAGCCCCATGCCGGCGCCGACGGAGGAGGTCGCCTCGATCGTCACCATGTCGGTGCGGGGCACCATCACCTCGCGGACGAAGGTGTCGTTGAACTCGAAGATCGAGTGGATCAGCTCGCGGTCGTCCTGCTCGAGCACGTCCTGCTCGGTCGCCTCGTCGACCATGCTGAGCAGCTGCTCCTCGGAGGAGAACCCCGCCGAGCGCCCGGTCCCCGGCGTCACCCGGTTGCCGAGAGCCACGAGCCCGTGCGCGACCGGACCCAGCGCGAGCCGGAGCACGTGCACGAGCGAGGCGCTGGTGGACAGGACCGCACGCGCGTTCGCGCGCCCGACGCTGCGGGGGCTGGAGCCGACCAGGACGAACGAGACCGCCGCCATGATCAGGACCGCCAGCAGGAGCGCGAGCCAGAGCTGCGGGACCTCGACGACCAGCACCGTGGTGACGAACACCGCGGCCGTCGTCTCGGCCGCGATCCGCGAGAAGTTGACGACGTTGACGTGGGCGCTCATGTCGCCCGCGATCGCGCGGAGAGCGCGGGCGCTGCGGGAGTGCTGGGCCATGTCGAGCAGGTCGCTGCGCGAGAGGACGCCGAGTGCGGCGTCGGTCGCGGCGAACCAGCCGCCGACGGCGACGAGCGCGAGGGCGGCGATGAGGAGCTGGAGAGTGGGCACGGCGCGCTCTAGCGGCGTCGCTCGCTGATGTGGAAGCCGACCAGGATGTCGCGCTGGATGCCGAACATCTCGCGCTCCTCCTCCGGCTCGGCGTGATCGAAGCCGAGCAGGTGCAGGAGCCCGTGGGCGGTCAGCAGCTGCAGCTCGTCGAGCACGGAGTGGCCGGCCGACTCGGCCTGGGACTGCGCGACCTGCGGGCAGAGCACGATGTCGCCGAGGAGCCCCGCGGGGGTCTGCTCGTCCTCGGTCCCGGGACGCAGCTCGTCCATCGGGAAGCTGAGCACGTCGGTCGGCCCCGGCTCGTCCATCCACTGCACGTGCAGCTGCTCCATCGCGCCCTCGTCGACCAGCACGATCGCGAGCTCGGCGTCGGGGTGCACGTGGAGCGAGTCGAGCGCGTAGCCGGCGAGGCGCAGCAGGGCGGCCTCGTCGACGGGGACGCTCGACTCGTTGTTGATCTCGATGCTCACGGGGGCGGGCGGCCTGGCCGCGGCGCTCGGCGCGGTTCGCGAACTCCCGGGCCTGCTCGCGCTCGAAGTGCTGCGCCTGCTTCTGCTGGTCGTACTCGGTGTACGCGTCCACGATGCGGCCGACCAGGCTGTGGCGCACCACGTCCTCGCTGGTCAGGCGCGAGAAGTGGATGTCGTCGATGCCGTCGAGCACGCGCGTCACGAGGCGGAGTCCGCTCGCGCCGGTCGGCAGGTCGACCTGGGTGATGTCGCCGGTGACGACCATCTTGGAGCCGAAGCCGAGGCGGGTGAGGAACATCTTCATCTGCTCGGGCGTCGTGTTCTGCGCCTCGTCGAGCACGACGAACGAGTTGTTGAGCGTGCGCCCGCGCATGTAGGCGAGCGGAGCGACCTCGATCGTGCCGGCCGCGAGCAGCTTCGGGACGATCTCGGGGTCCATCATCTCGTTCAGCGCGTCGTAGAGCGGGCGCAGGTACGGGTCGATCTTGTCGGTGAGCGAGCCGGGCAGGTAGCCCAGCCGCTCCCCCGCCTCGACCGCCGGGCGGGTCAGGATGATCCGCTCGACCTCCTTGCGCTGCAGCGACTGCACGGCCTTCGCCATCGCCAGGTAGGTCTTGCCGGTTCCGGCCGGGCCGATGCCGAAGACGATGGTGTTCTGATCGACCGCGTCGACGTACTCGCGCTGCCCGAGCGTCTTGGGCCTCACGCTCCGTCCGCGCGCCGTGAGGATGGCCTGGCCGAACGCCTCGGCCGGGCTCACCGGCCCGCCGTTCTGCAGGATGCGGGCGGACTCGCGCACGCCCTCCGGGTCGAGATCGTGCCCGCTCGCGGTCATGCGCACCAGTTCTTCCACCAGGCGCGTCGCCGCGGCGACGGGCTCGCGCTCGCCGTCGAGCGTCACCTCGTTGCCGCGCACGTGCACCCGGACATCGGGGAATCGTCCTTCGACCGCTCGGATGAGGCGGTCCTGGGGTCCGAGGAGGCGCACCATCGCGACTCCGTCGACGGCGACGACGCGCCGCGTCGTCTCGGACGCGTCCGCGCCGGGGGCGGGACGCTCGTCGGGGCTCGCGCCCGTGTTCTCAACCGGTGGCAAGGGAGCCTTCCGTCTGGTGGCCGCCCAGGACGTGGGCGTGCACGTGGAACACGGTCTGGCCCGCCTCTTCGCCGGAGTTGAAGACGAGGCGGAACTGACCGTTGCTGTGGGCGTCGGCGAGCGACTGGGCGACCTGCACCATCTCGGCGAGCAGGGCGGGATCGGCGGCGGCGAGGGCGGCGACCGTGGCGTGCTCCTGGGTCTTCGGGAAGACGAGGAGGTGGACGGGCGCCTTCGGCTCGATGTCGGTGATCGCGAGGATGCGCTCGTTCTCGAACACCACATCGGCCGGGATCTCGCCCTGGACGATGCGCGTGAAGACGGTGGGTTCGCTCATGCACTCATCTTAAACGGGGCCCGTGCGCGACGGGCGCCGCGTTCGCCCACGGCACCCTGCTCCGGAGCCCCGAGTCGGCTGTGGAGGAGCGTCACCAGCGGCCCAGGCGGGCCGAGAGGACGGCGATGGCGGCGGGACCTGCGGTCGAGGTGCGCAGGACGGAGTCGCCGAGCGCGACGGCCTCGGCGCCCGCCTCCGCGAGCAGCCGCAGCTCCTCCGGAGCGATGCCGCCCTCGGGCCCGACGACGAGCACCAGGTCGCGTCCGTCCGGGACCACCTGGGAGAGCCGCGCCTGCGCCGAGGGCTCGAGGACCAGCACGCGGGACGTCGCGGCGCGCGCGACGAGACCGCGCACCTGCTCGAGCGGCGCGACCTCGGGCACCCGGGGGCGCAGCGACTGCTTGCTCGCCTCGCGCACGATGGCGCGCCAGCGCTCGCGCCCCTTCTCCTCCTTCGGGCCGGACCACCGCGAGATCGACCGCGCGGCCTGCCACGGGACGACCTCGTCCACCCCGAGCTCGGTCGCCGCCTGCACGGCGAGCTCGTCGCGGTCGCCCTTCGCGAGGGCCTGCACGAGGACCAGGCGCGGGGACGGCACCGGGGACTCCTGCACCGACTCCACGACGAGCACCACTCGCGCCGGCTCCGCGCTCTCGACGACCGCGGTCGCGACGAGTCCGCGCCCATCCCCGACCCGGACGCTCTCGCCCGCGCGGATCCGGCTGACGGTCGCGGCGTGCCGTGCCTCCGCGCCGGTGAGCGCGAGCCGGCCCCCGACGATGAAGCCCTCGGAGTCCAGCGACTCGTCGATGTAGTGGTGCGCCACGGGCTCAGCCCAGGAAGCGGTCGCGGAGCTTGGAGAACAGGCCCTGCTGGAAGTGGGTCAGCGCGGGCTTCTGCGGCTTGTAGTGCTTCGCCAGCTCCTGGACCAGCTCCCGCTCGCGGTGGCCCAGCTTCGTCGGGGTGACGACCTGGATGCCGATGCGGAGGTCGCCGCGTCCGCTGCCGCGCAGGCGCGTGACTCCGCGTCCCTTGATCGTGACGATCTCGGTGCTCTGCGTGCCCGGCTTGATCTCGATCTCGATGTCCCCGTCGAGCGCCTTGAGCGACGCCGTGGAGCCGAGGATCGCGTCCGTCATCTGCACCTCGAGGGTGCAGAGAAGGTCGTCGCCGTTGCGGCTGAAGACGTCGTGGTGCTTGACCTTGATCTCGAGGTACAGGTCGCCGTTGGGGCCGCCGGCCGGGCCGACCTCGCCGCTGCCGGGCATCTGCAGGCGCAGGCCCGTGTCGACTCCCGCGGGGACGTCGACGGGGATGGTGCGGCGGGCGCGGACGCGTCCCTGGCCCTGGCAGGTGGAGCAGGGGGTCGCGATGACGGTGCCGTAGCCGCGGCAGGTGCCGCAGGGGCTGGCCGTCATCACATTGCCCAGGAGCGAGCGGACCGTGCGCTGGATCTGGCCGGAGCCGTGGCAGATGTCGCAGGTCACCGGCGAGGTGCCGGGCTGGCAGCACGAGCCCTGGCACGTCTCGCAGAGCACCGCCGTGTCGACCTCGAGGTCGCGGTGGGTGCCGAAGATGACCTCGTCGAGCGAGACCTCCACGCGCAGCAGGGCGTCCTGGCCGCGCTCGCGGCGGGAGCGCGGCCCGCGAGACGAGCCCTGCGCGCCCTGCCCGAAGAAGGTCTCGAAGATGTCGCCGAACCCGCCGAAGCCCTGGCCGCCGCCGCCGAAGCCCTCCTGGGGCCCGCGGTCGTACTGCGCCCGCTGCTGGGCGTCGCTCAGGACGTCGTAGGCGTGCGTGACGAGCTTGAAGCGCTCGGAGGCGTCCGCGCTCGGGTTGACGTCGGGGTGCAGCTCGCGGGCGAGTCGGCGGTACGCCTTCTTGATCTCGTCGGCGGAGGCGTCGCGGTCGACGCCCAGCACTTCGTAGTGATCGGCCACAGGTGGCTTCGTCCTTCGTTCGTGGGTCGGTGGGCCGGGCACGGCGCACCGGGGGGATCCGGCGGGGGCCGGGAGGTCGGGCCTACTCCTCGCCGAGGAGGCGGGAGAGGTAGCGGGCGACGGCGCGCACCGCGGTGATGTTGCCGGAGTAGTCCATCCGGATCGGGCCGAGCACGCCCAGGCGCGAGACCTGGCCGCCCGCGGTGTTGTACCCGCTCGTGAGCACCGAGGTCTCCTGCAGCCCGAACGGCGCGTTCTCGCGGCCGATGCGCACCGAGATGCCCCGGGGGTCCGGGGTCATCTCGGCGAAGAGGCGCAGCAGCTCCACCTGCTCCTCGATCGCCTCGAGCACGGGGTAGATGCTGCCCGAGAAGTCCTCCTCGGTGCGGACGAGGTTCGCGGCGCCGGCCATGACCAGGCGGTCCTGCCGGTTGGCGCCGACCTGCTCGAGCAGGGTCTGCACGATCGGCGTCAGCACGTGGCGCCGCTCGGGGCTGAAGCGCTCCGCGACGGAGCCGAGCGTCTCGGCCGCCTGCTGGAGCCCGAGGCCCAGCACGGCCGTGTTGAGCTTCGCGCGGATCTCGCCGAGGAGCGCGTCGTCCACGTCCTCCGGGGTCTCGAGCACGCGCTGGTCGACCCGGCCGGTGTCGGTGATCAGCACCGACAGGAGGCGGCGGGGAGCGAGGGCGACGAGCTCCACGTGGCGCAGCCGCGCGGCTCCGAACGACGGGTACTGCACGAGCGCGACGCTGTTGGTGAGCTGCGAGAGCAGGCGGACGGTCTTGACCAGCACCTCGTCGAGGTCCGGGCTCTGCCCGAGGAACGTCTCGATCGCCTGGCGCTGCGCGGAGGTGAGCGGGCGCAGGTCGGCGAGCTGGTCGACGAAGAGGCGGTAGCCCTTATCGGTCGGCACGCGGCCGGACGAGGTGTGCGGAGCCGCGATCAGCTCCTCCTCCTCCAGCTGGGCCATCTCGTTGCGGATGGTGGCGGCCGAGACGCCGAACGCGTGGCGCTCGACGATCGACTTGGAGCCCACCGGCTCCCGGTTCGCCACGTAGTCCTGCACGATCACGCGCAGGACCTGGAGACCGCGCTCCGTGACCATACGACCGACCTCCCGCCGGACTCCGAGTGCCCGCGGGCACGACCGTCTGCGGCGCTGACGCCGCGCGGAGCCTGGCACTCCGCAACTCTGAGTGCCAATCATAACCGGGAGGCGGACCGCCCGGCGGGGTTGCGCGGGGATCGGCCGGGGTGCACTCCTGCAGGGCCGCGGGGAGGAGCCCCGTCATCCCCGAGGAGGAGGTCCCGCGCGGCCCGGTGCGGAGGGAGTCGCCGCATGCCACGATGGACGCCGAGCGCACGGGGGACGCCCGTCGCCGCCGCCGGAACGGAGACCATCATGTCGGCCACCCCTCCCCCGCCCCCCGTCTACGGGACCCCGGCTCCGCCGCTGAACCCGGCGGACGAGAAGACCTGGGCGATCGTCACGCACGTGACCGGCATCTTCTTCAGCTTCCTGCCCTCGCTGATCGTCTTCCTGGTCTTCAAGGGGCGCGGACCGTTCCTCGAAGCGCACGCCAAGACGGCCCTCAACTTCCACCTGACGACGCTGATCGCCTACGTCGCCGGGACGATCCTGTCCTTCGTCCTCGTCGGCTTCATCGTGTTCCTGGTCGTGCCGATCCTGGTGATCGTCTTCGCGATCATCGCCTCGGTGCGCGCCAGCGCGGGCGAGTACTACACGTACCCGCTCAGCATCCCGTTCTTCAAGTAGCCGCGGAACCGGGGCGGCCGTGCGCCTGCCGCCCCGGGATCCGGCCTCAGCCGTCGGTGAGGCGCCGCACGACCGCGTCGGCCAGCAGACGGCCGCGCAGGGTCAGCACGATCCGCCCCCGGAGCGCCGCCCGGCCGTCGACGAGGCCGTCGGCGATGAGCCCCGCCACCTCGCTGCGCCGACCGGCGTCGATCGCGTCGATGGGCAGCCCGTCCGCCAGGCGCGAGCGCAGCAGCACGTCCTCCACCCGCCGCGTGCCCGCGTCGAGCGTCTCCCGCCCGGCAGCGGGTGAGACCCCGGTGCTCAGCCGGTCGGCGTAGGCCGCCGGGTGCTTCACGTTCCACCAGCGCACGCCTCCGACGTGGCTGTGGGCGCCGGGACCGACGCCCCACCAGTCGTGGCCGAGCCAGTACGAGAGGTTGTGCCGGGAGCGGTGGGCGTCGTCGCGCGCCCAGTTGCTGACCTCGTACCAGGAGTACCCGGCCGCGGCCAGGCGCGCGTCGGCGAGCTCGTACATGTCGGCGGTGAGGTCGTCGTCCGGGGTCGCGACCTCGCCGCGGCGGATCTGCCGGGCGAGCTTCGTGCCGTCCTCCACGATCAGGGCGTAGGCCGAGAGGTGGTCCGGCCGGTTGGCGAGCGCGGAGTCGAGCGACCGCTCCCAGTCGGCCAGGGACTCCCCCGGCGTGCCGTAGATGAGGTCGAGGCTGACCTGCAGGCCGGCCTCCCTCGCCCACTCGACCACGAGCGGGACCCGCTCCGGGTCGTGGGTGCGCTCGAGCGTGGCGAGGACGTGCGGCACGGCCGACTGCATCCCGAAGCTGACGCGGGTGAAGCCCGCCTCGGCCAGCGCGCGGAGGTAGGCGGCATCGACGGAGTCCGGATTCGCCTCGGTGGTGATCTCGGCGTCGGGCGCGACCCCGAAGTGAGTGCGGAGGCCGCCCAGCATCCGCACCAGGTCGCCGGCGGGCAGGAGGGTGGGCGTCCCGCCGCCGAAGAAGACCGTGCGGGCGGGGCGCCGGGGCAGGCCCGCGCGCTCGAGCACGTCGGCGCCGAGAGCCATCTCGGTGATCGCCTCGTCGGCGTAGTCCTGCTGCTTCGCCCCGCGGAGCTCGGTCGCCGTGTAGGTGTTGAAGTCGCAGTACCCGCAGCGGACCCGGCAGAACGGCACGTGCACGTAGAGGCCGAGGTCCCGCTGCTCCACGCCGTCGACGACGGACGCGGGCAGTCCGCCGTCGAGCGGAGCAGGATCGGCGATCGGGAGGGCGCTCCCCACGTCAGCTGACGCGCGCCGGCAGCAGCGCGCGCAGGTACTTGGCGACCTGGCGCTTCTGCACGGCGCGCAGCACCGGCGCGCCCAGGCGGTAGAGACGGGTGGAGGGTCGCGAGAAGACCCGGATGACGAGCCAGACCGAGTCGTCCGCGCGCTTCTCGACGACGAAGGACTCCTCGCCGCTCTCGGGGTGGCCCTCGAGGGTGCCGTAGGCGAAGCCGACCTGGTCGGGCTCGTCGACGACGTAGACCACGCGGACCGGGGCGTCGAAGACGCGGCCGAGCAGGGTCACGCGGAGCACGGCGGTCACGCCGGCGGTGATGTAGGGGGTGCCGTCGGGAGCGAAGTGCTCCTCCGTCGGCCGGCTGACGAGGTCGATCGGGGTGCCCGCCGCGTCGAAGTTGACGCCGGTGTACTGCACGCCGCTCCCGCTGGTGATGTCGGTCACCTCGATGCCGCTGCCGCGCTGCACGCCCCAGGTCATCAGGGAGGCGGTGGTGATGGCGAAGCGCTCGTCGCCCGAGCCGAGACGGGCCTCGAAACGCTCGGCCGTGAAGCCGTCCGGCGGGTACTCGAGCAGGTCGGGTGCCAGAGTGCCGCCGACGGCCGCGTAGGTGACCTGCGGCTGGCCCTCGAAGTTGGAGCGGCGGATGCTCACGTCCCGACCTTCTTCCCGGACTCCTCGAGCGCGGCGCGCGTCGAGTCCGCGTGCCGGGTGGTGCTGTCCATCCGACCCAGCGTATCCGACCGTCGCCGCCCCGAGCCGGGAACGACGGAGGGCCCTCCCCCGCCGGAGCGGGAGGAGGGCCCTCGTCGTGGTGCGGGTCGGGTCAGCTGCAGGGCGTCAGCTTCGCCACGGCGTCCGAGAGGGTGCCGGTGCCGCCGAGGAGGACGACGCGCGTCGCTCCGCCGGCCTTGATGTCCTGCAGCACCTTGACCGGCACGCAGGTCGGGGGCACGGCGAAGAGGGGGCTCCCCGTAAGCCCGGCGGCCGCGGCTCCCGCCAGAGCGTCGGGGAAGTTCTCTCCGGTGGCCAGGAACACGGTCTTCGACCCGCGGGGGAAGGCCGCCAGGTTGAGCTGCTCCGAGGTGTCGTAGCGGTCGACCCCGCCGATGCGGTTGACGACCGGTCCGGCCGGCACCGTGAGGGAGTTCTGGATGCCGGCGCTGACCGACAGCTCGGATCCCGCGATGGTGAGCACCGGCGGCCGGAGCCGCGTCAGGATCCCGACAGTGGTCGGGTCGGCCGCCGGGAGGCCGCCGTTCACGAGGACGACGGGGGCGGAGTTCTTGCCCGCGGCGGCGGTGGCGCTGAGCGCGTCGGGGAACTTCTCGCCGGTCGCGAGCCAGGCCCCCTTCGGCGAGGTGCCGAAGGCGCTCTCGATGATCTTCCGCGACGTGTCGTAGCGGTCGGTGCCTCCGAGGCGGAAGACCCTCCCGTTCGCGTACTGGCCGAGGTCGGTCGCGAGGGCGTCGCTGACGCTGAGGTCGGAGCCGACGACGACGATCCGCTGGGGCTTGAGACGGGTGAGCTCGTCGCGCACGACCTGGCTCACAGAGTCGCGGTCGACCAGGAGGAGCGGGCCGCCCTGCTTCGCGGCGGCGGGACCGGCGCTGAGCGCGTCGGGGAAGTTCGCGCCGGTGGCGATGTAGACGACGGGGACGCCGGGGGTGTCGAAGGTCGCCTTCGAGATCTCGACGGCGGTGCCCTGGCGATCGGTGCCCGCGAGGCGGGTCACCGTCGGACCGTTGCCAGGGGTCGGCCCGGTGGTCGGCGGAGTCGTCGACGCGACGACCCTGAGGGGCACCCGGACGACGAAGGCGGAGCCCGCCGGCTGCTCGACACCGCGGCCGGCTCCCGTGACGCGGATGGAGGGAGCGCCCGTGAGCGAAGTGTCGCCGAAGTTCTGGTACCGGTCGTAGAAGTCCTGGTTCGGCTTCACCGCGACCGACGAGCCGTCGTCGAGGACCTTAGCGGGGGCGGTGAGCGCCGGGGTGCCGTCCGTTCCGACGGTGGCCCGGACGGAGGTGCCGAAGAAGCCGGGCACGCCCGTCTCGACGACGACGACGTCGCCGGCGCCCGCGTCGGTCAGGCTGCCGCCGCCGGCCCAGAAGACGCCGTCGTGGCGGGTCGAGCTCGGAGTGGTCGCGGACAGGTCGACCACGGCCGCGTCCTCGCCGCTCGCCGGAGCGACGGTCAGGCCGGCGGTGACGCTGAGGTCGAAGCCCGTCGTGGACTCGAGCGCCGGGGGGACGTAGGCGTCGTCCGCCTGCGGCGCCTCCGCGGTGAGGTCGAGCCTCACCGCGGGCTGCTCGAACGAGCCCACCGTGCGCTCGAGCGGGATCTCGATGGTGTTGGCGGCGGCGTCTACAGCCGAGGAGCCCGACACGAAGTCGGCATCGCTGGTGCTGAGGCGCCAGTCCACGGTCTCGTACCCCGGGTGCGACCACTCCGTGAACCCGGCGGACGCGCTCGCGGCCGGGAGCTCGACGGTGATGGTCTCCGCGTCGGAGGAGACGGACAGGCCCTTCGCGACGCCGAACTGGTCGATGTCCTCCCAGACGAAGGGCGCGGGCGACGCCTGCACCTCACGGCTCGCGGCTGATGCGGGTGCGGCGGCGACGAGCGATCCCGCCGTCACCGCTGCGACGCCCAGCAGCGCCGCCCCCGATCTGATCCAGTGCTTCCTCGTGCGTGCAGAGTCCACGGGCTTCCCCCTTGATCGTGATGAGAGGGCCGACCGTCGACGCTCCAGCCCCCGAGCGGATCGTCCTCGATCCGCAGCCGCGTCCAGCGCTCGAAAGCTACCTGGGAAGTGATCGGCGCCGCAATGGCCCCTCACCGCAGGTCCCCTCTCGGGGGGTGCGCCTCCGCTGGAGGAGTCCTACTTCTTGTCCTTGGTCTCGACGTCGCCCGAGAGCGCGGCGATGAACGCCTCCTGGGGGACCTCGACGCGGCCGACCATCTTCATCCGCTTCTTGCCCTCCTTCTGCTTCTCGAGGAGCTTGCGCTTGCGGGTGATGTCGCCGCCGTAGCACTTGGCCAGGACGTCCTTGCGCATCGCGCTGATCGACTCGCGGGCGATGATCCGGGCGCCGATGGCGGCCTGGATCGGCACCTCGAACTGCTGACGCGGGATCAGCTTGCGCAGGCGCCCCGTCATCAGCACGCCGTAGGCGTAGGCCTTCTCCCGGTGCACGATCGCGCTGAACGCGTCGACCTGCTCGCCCTGCAGCAGGATGTCGACCTTCACGAGGTCGGCCTCCTG
Organism: Rathayibacter sp. AY1B8; assembly: GCF_002932775.1. NCBI lineage: Bacteria > Bacillati > Actinomycetota > Actinomycetes > Micrococcales > Microbacteriaceae > Rathayibacter > Rathayibacter sp. AY1B8. The sequence continues at coordinate 86,536 of NZ_PSWJ01000010.1, forward strand.
CGAGCCGGCGGGCTCGTAGTCGAGCGAGGCGTAGCCGGCGGTCTTGGACTTGAGGTTGTCGAAGAAGTCGAAGACGATCTCGCCGAGGGGCATGTGGTAGCGGATCTCGACCCGGTCCTCGCCCAGGTACTCCATGCCGATCAGGGTCCCGCGGCGGCTCTGGCAGAGCTCCATGATCGTGCCGACGTAGTCCTTCGGCGCGAGGATCGCGGCCTTGACGATCGGCTCCGTGACGGCGGCGATCTTGCCGACGGGGAACTCGCTCGGGTTCGTGACGGTGACGGTCTTCTTGTCCTCCGTCGAGACCTCGTAGATGACCGAGGGCGCCGTGGTGATGAGGTCGAGACCGAACTCGCGCTGCAGGCGCTCGGTGATGATCTCGAGGTGCAGGAGGCCGAGGAACCCGCAGCGGAAGCCGAAGCCGAGCGCCACCGACGTCTCGGGCTCGTAGACGAGTGCCGCGTCCGAGAGCTTGAGCTTGTCGAGGGCCTCGCGCAGGTCCGGGTAGTCGCTGCCGTCGATCGGGTACAGGCCCGAGAAGACCATCGGGAGCGGCTCGGTGTAGCCGGGCAGCGCCTGCGTCGCGGGCTTCGACGCCGTGGTGACGGTGTCGCCGACCTTCGACTGGCGCACGTCCTTCACACCGGTGATCAGGTAGCCCACCTCGCCGACCGCGAGACCCTGCGTCGCGACGGGCTCGGGGCTCGACACGCCGATCTCGAGGATCTCGTGCGTGGCGCGGGTCGACATCATCTGGATCTTCTCGCGCGGCGAGAGCTTGCCGTCGATCATCCGGACGTAGGTGACGACCCCGCGGTAGGCGTCGTACACGGAGTCGAAGATCATGGCGCGCGCAGGGGCGGAGGGGTCGCCGACGGGCGGCGGGATGAGCTCGGTGACGCGGTCGAGCAGCGCCTCGACGCCCATGCCGGTCTTGCCGGAGACGCGGAGGACGTCGTCCGGGTCGCCGCCGATGAGGCTCGCGAGCTCCTTCGCGTACTTCTCGGGGTCCGCGGCCGGCAGGTCGATCTTGTTCAGGACAGGGATGATCGTGAGGTCGTTCTCGAGCGCGAGGTAGAGGTTCGCGAGCGTCTGGGCCTCGATGCCCTGCGCCGCGTCGACCAGGAGGATCGCGCCCTCGCAGGCCGCCAGCGAGCGGCTGACCTCGTAGGAGAAGTCGACGTGGCCCGGAGTGTCGATCATGTTCAGGGCGAACGTGCGCCCGTCGCGCTCCCACGGCATCCGCACGGCCTGCGACTTGATCGTGATGCCGCGCTCGCGCTCGATGTCCATGCGGTCGAGGTACTGCGCGCGCATCGCCCGGTCCTCGACGACACCCGTGATGCCGAGCATCCGGTCGGCGAGGGTGGACTTGCCGTGGTCGATGTGGGCGATGATGCAGAAGTTGCGGATGGACGCCGGATCGGTCGCGGCGGGCTCGAGCCCGGAGTGTGCACGTGGAGACATCGTGGGACCAGTGTCCCATGCCCGGCGGCGGAGGCCGGGACCGGCGGCTACAGATCGAGTCCGTAGGTGCGGGTGGGCTCGACGCCGGGCGGGTTCTCCCGCTCGCCGAGGCGGACGAAGCCCATGCTCTCGTAGAGGGCGTGCGCGGTGGTCATCAGCGTGCCGCTGTTCATCACGACCCGCTGGAGGCCCCGCTCGGCGGCGAGCATCACGACGAACTCGGTGAGCAGCCGCCCGAGACCCCGCCCGCGTGCCTCCGGGGCGACGGCGAGCAGCCGCCAGTCCAGCTCGCCGGGGCGGCCGAGCTCGTACAAGTTCGCGCCCGGGCGCGCAGTGGTGACCGTCGCGAGGATCCGCCCGTCGCCCTCGACGGCGACCCAGACCTCGCCCTCGACGTCGTGCCGGGCGACCGCGGCGACGTCGGCGGCGTACTCCTCCCCCAGCTCGTAGTCGTGGGCGTAGGCGGCGAGCCGCAGGCGCGAGACCTCGTCGTACTCCTGGGCCCGGACGCGCCGGACCAGCACCTCGGCGGCGCTCATCCGCGCACCGGGGCCGGGAGAGCGCGCAGCCCGTGCTCCAGCGCGGCGGGGTCAGCGGCGAGGCAGACGCGGATCCAGCCCTCGCCGGTGCGGCCGAAGGCGCTGCCGGGAGCGACGGCGACGAGGGTCTCGAGGAGGAACGACTCGACCCAGGAGGCGACGTCCCCGCCGGTCGCGTGCGCCATGTCGATCCACAGGTAGAACGCGCCCTCGGGCTCGCGGTAGGCGATCCCCCGCTCGTCGAGCACGCCCGTCGCGAGCCGCAGGTTGGCGAGGTAGTGGTCGGAGGCGGCGGCCACCGCGTCCTGCGGCCCGGTCAGAGCGGCGAGGGCGGCGCGCTGGTCCGGAGTGGCGACGCAGCTGATCGCCGCCTCCTGCACCGTGACCATGATCGACGTGAAGCCGGGAGGCGTCACGAGGTAGCCGACGCGGACGCCGGTCATCGCGTAGGTCTTCGAGAAGGAGAAGACGCTGAGGACGCGGTCGGCGTCGTCCCCGCGCTCCTGCGCGATCGCCGCGAGGCTCACGTGCGGGCGCCCGTAGGTGAAGTACTCGTAGACCTCGTCGCTGAGCACCCACAGGTCGTGGCGCCGGGCGATGTCGAGCAGGCGCTCGAGGACCTCCCTCGGGAACACCACGCCGAGCGGGTTGGACGGGCTGTTGACGATCAGGACGCGGGTCCGGTCCGTGATCAGGCGCTCGACCTCCTCGGGATCGGGGAGGAAGGCGTTCTCAGCGCGCAGCGTGTACGGCACGGGCACGGCGCCGATGGTCCGCGCATTGGTCGTGAAGACGGTGTAGCCCGGGTCGGGGATGAGCACCTCGTCGCCGGGCCCGAGCAGGAGCGTCATCGCCTGGTGCAGCGCCTGCGTGGCGCCGACGGTCACCCACACCTGCTCGACGTCCGCCTCGATGCCGTTGTCGCGCGCCAGCTTCTCCACGATGGCCCGCCGGAGCTCGGGCACGCCGCCGTTGGGCCCGTAGCGGGTGTCGTCGGCCGCCCACGCCGCTCGGGCCGCCTCGATGATGTGCGGCGCGGTCGGCACGTCGGGCTCGCCCACCGCGAGGAGCGTCACTCCGTCGAGCCGCAGTGCGATCTCGAACAGGTGGCGGATGCCCGAGGGCGGCACCGCGGAGAGGTGATCGGCGAGACGGGGCACCGGCGTCACGTTACCGGCGGGCCCGGACCGCGAGACGCCACGGCGGTCCGCCTCCCCCGGCGTGTCGCCCCGGCGGCCCCGACCCGGACGGCGCCGCACCCGCGGGCGCGGCGCGGTTGAAGGGTGACGACGGGTGCGCTAAAGTTCCTTGTTGGCTTGCGCTCCCCCTCCGGACACCCGGCAGGCGTGGAGTGATCAGAAGCCGGCGACCTCCAGTCGCACCGCAGGGCGTTCAGACGCCCGCGGAAGGGGCACTCCGTCGAGTAGCCGGCTGCACACACGCACATCCGAGAAGAAGGTAATCCACGTGGCAAACATCAAGTCGCAGATCAAGCGCAACCTCACCAACAAGAAGGCGAACGAGCGCAACAAGGCCGTCAAGAGCGAGCTGAAGACCGCCATCCGCTCGGTCCACACCGCCATCGCCGCCGGCGACACCGAGAAGGCCGGCACCGCCCTCGCCTTCGCCGCCAAGAAGCTCGACAAGGCCGCCAGCAAGGGCGTCATCCACAAGAACCAGGCCGCGAACCGCAAGTCGGCCATCGCGAAGCAGGTCGCCGCGCTGTAATACTGCGCGAAGCGGAAACGACGAAGGGTCCGGCCTCTGGCCGGGCCCTTCGTCGTTTCCGCTTCGCGGTCGACGGGCTCCTCGTGCCTCGTCGCCCGTCGCGCAGTCGGCTTCCGCGCTTGGTTGCGGTGGGAGGAGCGGGTTCCGTTCCGGGTACGTCGATCCGCTGACACGCGGATCGCCGGTGACCCTGCGAGGGCATCGTCCGGCTCTCGATCGGCTGCGGCCCGGTCGGCTACCGCGGAGGGTCGCGGGGGGAGGAGCGGAGAGCGTTTCGGGGTACGACGATCCGCTGACTCGCGGATCGCCGGTGACCCGCACCGATCTCGACGGGCTCCTCGTGCCTCGTCGCCCGTCGCGCAGTCGGCTTCCAGGGGTGGTCGCGGTGGGAGGAGCGGGTTCCGTTCCGGGTACGACGATCCGCTGACACGCGGATCACCGGTGACCCTGTGGGGTCGTCGTCCGACTCTTCGTCGGCCGCGGTGCGACCCTGCGAGGGGAGGTGATCCCCTCACTGCTGGTCGAGTTGCCGCGGAGCGGCGTATCGAGACACGCCGGGGACGAGGTCGGTGCGGATCGCGGGCGCAGGGCCTTTCGGGCGGGTCAGACGCCCCGGGCGGAGACGACGGAGACCATGCGCTCGAGGGCGTAGACGGGGTCGCGGGTGGCGCCCTTCACGTTGGCGTCGGCGTCGGCGACCGTCAGGATCGCGGTGCCGAGGCCCTCGCCGGTCCAGCCCTGCAGGTCGCGCCGGGCCCGGTCCACCTGCCACGGAGCGAGGCCCAGACGCGAGGCGACCTGGCCCGAGCCCTCGCGCGAGCCGGCGACCTTCGCCATGGTCCGCAGCTTGCTCGCGAACGCGGCGACGATCGGTACCGGGTCGGCGCCGGAGGCGAGGGCGTGGCGGAGCCCGAGCAGCGCCTCGCCGTGACGGCCCGCGATCGCGGAGTCGGCGACGGTGAAGGCCGTGGTCTCGACGCGGCCGCCGTAGTACTTCGCCACGGTCGCCTCGGTGATCTCGCCGGTGACGTCGGACAGCAGCTGCTGGCACGCCGACGCGAGCTCGTCGAGGTCGTCGGAGAAGGCAGACACCAGGGCTCGGACGGCACCGGTGGTCGCCGTGCGGCCGGCGGTGCGGAACTCGGCGATCGCGAAGTCGACCTTGTCGCTCTCGCGCTTGAGCTCGGCGCAGACGATCTCGATGCCGCCGCCCGTGCCCGAGCGGATGGCGTCGAGGAGCTTCTTGCCCCGGTTGCCGCCGCCGTGGCGGAGCACCAGGGTCGCCCCGTCCGCGGGCGCCGAGAGGTAGTCGAGGGTCTCGAGGAGGAACGCGTCCGTGCACTTCTCGACGTTCGAGACGCGGATGAGGCGGGGCTCGTCGAAGAGGGACGGGCTCGCGAGCGTCAGCAGCTCCCCCGGCGCGTAGCCGCCGGCGTCGATGTCGCTGACCTCGAGGCTCGGATCCTCGGCCCGGAGGAACTCACGGAGGAAGCGCAGCGCGCGGTCGGCGAGGAACTGCTCCGGGCCGGTGATCAGCACGATCGGCGCCGGCCGGGTCTGGTTCCAGGCGAGCTGCGGGATCGCCGCCTTCGAGGGCGCTGCCTTCGCGCGCGCCGGGGCCCTGCCTGCCATGCCGTGTCCTTCCGTGCCGCGCCCGTCCGAGCGCCCTCCACCCTACGGCCCGCTCACGGCGCCCCGAGGCCGCCGCGGGAGCCGTCGCGCCGCTCACCCAGACCGCGATCCCGTCGCTGCGGGACGCGAGCACGACCGTACCCTCGACATCCGACCTCAGCGCCTCGACCCCGCGCTCGGCCAGCAGAGCGAGGAGCGACGGATTCGGATGTCCGTAGTCGTTCTCCGCCCCGACGGAGATCAGCCCGACGCTCGCGCCGAGCGCGTCGTAGAGGGCGGGCGACTGGTCGGCGGAGCCGTGATGCGCGACCTTGACGACGTCGACCCGGCCGACCGGCAGCCGGGAGACGCGTCCCTGCTCCTGCTCGCCGAGGTCGCCCAGGAGCGCGACGGAGAGCGGGCCGCCGCGGGCGTCCGGGCCGATGTCGACCCGGAGGGTCACGCTCGCCTCGTTCCCCCGCAGCGCGCTCCGCCGCTCCGGCCACTCGACCCGCCAGCGCAGCGAGCCGAGCGCGCCGCTGTCGCCGCGGACCGCCTCCTGCACGGCGACCCCCGCGCCGGTGAGCGCCGCCCGGTCGCGCTCGTCGTCGCGGCCCGCGGCGGGCCCGACGAGCGCGGCGTCGGTCCGTCCGAGGACGGCCTGGAGCCCGCCGACGTGGTCGAGGTCGTAGTGAGTGAGCACCAGCAGCGGGATCCGGTCCACTCCCATCAGGCGGAGGCAGGCCTCGAGCGGTGCGGGCTCGGGCCCCGTGTCGACGAGCAGCACGCCCGCGTCTCCGCGGAGGAGGACCGCGTCGCCCTGCCCGACGTCGCACATCGCGACACGCCAGTCCTCGGGAACCGAGGCGGCGCGGAGGAGCGGCGTGGCGACGGTGGTGCCGCCGGCGGCGGCGATCGCGCACGCCAGCCCGACGGCGGCGACCCGGCGCACCCGCGCGAGCCGCGGCGACTGCGTGACCAGCACGAGGGCGAGCAGGGTCAGCACGGTGAGCGTGAGCGCTCCTCCTACTCCGGGCCACCAGGCGATCCTCGGGGCGGGCCACGAGTCGACGGCGCGGGCGATCGAGGCGATCCACCAGGCGGGGACGGCGGCGAGCCGGATCGCAGCGTCGGCGGCTCCGGGCCACCAGGGGGCGAGCAGGCAGCCGATGAGCCCGAGCCCGGTCGCGGCGGGTGCCGCGGGCTCGGCGAGCAGGTTGGCGAGCACTCCGTACACCGGCACCGACGGGTCCACGAGCAGCAGCACGGGCTGGCAGGCGAGCTGCGCCGCGGTCGGCACCGCGAGCAGCAGGGCGAGAGGCCGGGGCAGCACTCGACCGAGAGCGCCCGCGATCGGCTCGGCGAGCAGCAGGAGTCCGGCGGTGGCGAGGACGGACAGCACGAAGCCGAGCCTCCCCGCGATCGAGGGGTCGGCGGCCACGAGCACGACGACGGTCGCGAGCAGGGCGGGCACGGCCGCTCCGGAGCGACGCCCGAGCCGCGCGAGGAGGACCACCGTCGCCATCACGGCGGCCCGCACCACGCTCGGCTCGGGGGTCACCAGCACCACGAAGCCGGCGAGCAGGGCGAGGGCGGCGACGGTCCGGAGGCGGCGCCCGGCGCCGAGGAGCGCCGCGATCGTCCAGCCGGCGACCACCACCACGGCGCAGTTGGCGCCCGAGACGGCGGTCAGGTGGGTGAGCGACGCGGTGCGCATCGCCTCCTCGAGCCCCGCGTCGAGCGCGGACGTGTCGCCGGTCGCGAGGCCCGGCAGGAGCCCCGCCACGTCGCCGCCGACCAGCGCCGCGCGTTCGAGGAAGCGCGAGCGCAGCACCTCCGCGACGGCCGCCGCTCCCCCGGGACCGCGCCGGTCCTGAACGGACGCCGCCCTCAGCATCGTCGCCTCGCCGACGGGCGCCTCCTGCGCCGCAGCACGCGCCTCCAGGTCGAGCTCGGCGCCCACCGGCAGCCGACCGCCGGGATCGGCGAGCAGCACGCGGACGGGGGCCGCGGTCGACGCGTCTCCCACCCGCAGCGCCGTCGCGTCGAACCACACTCCCCCGGTCGCGAGCGGTCGGGCACCCGTGTCGACGCGCACGGTGACCGGGGTGAGGGCGCGATCCTCCTGTGCCTCCCGCAGCGACGCCGGGTGGTCACCGGGCGCCGCGGCGACGACGGAGGTGAGGGCGAGGGCGGCACCCGCGCCCCCGACGAGCACCGCTCCGACCAGCCGCCCGCCGAGGCCGCGCCGGAGCAGGACGCACGCCGCCCCGAGCAGCACCCAGCCCGCGGCGCACCACGAGAGGCCCCCGTCGAGCACTGCCGCGACCGGCAGCATCCCGGCCGCCCACGCGGTGGTCCAGGCGGCCACCGCTGCCGGCAGGAGCCGCAGGTCCGCCGCCCGCACGCTCCTCACGGCGCGACCTGGTCGCGGAACGCGGCGAGCGTCTTCTCGCCGATCCCGGGGACCTCGAGCAGCTGGTCGACGGAGGAGAACGGGCCGTTCGCCTCCCGGTGGGCGACGATCTTCTTCGCGGTCGCCGGGCCGATCTCGGGCAGCTCCTCCAGCTGGGCCGCCGTCGCCGTGCTCAGGCTCAGCACGGATCCGGCGGCGGAGGCTCCTCCTGGAGCGGCCCCGCCCGGAGCCGCTCCCGCCGCGGCCGGCGCCGCTCCCACGGCCGGCACGACGATCTGCTCGCCGTCCACGAGCCTCCGGGCCAGGTTGACCGCCGCGCGCTCCGCCGACTCCTGGAACCCTCCGGCGGCGGCGACCGCGTCCGCCACCCGCGCCTCCGGCGACAGGACGTACAGCCCCGGAGAGGCGACCTCGCCGGCCACGTGAACGTACAGCGACTCGACCGCCGCAGCAGCGGGCGCGCTCGTCGACACGGCGGGCTCCAGGACCCGCTCATGACCGCTCGACCGCGCTCCCGCGAGCAGCACCGCGACCACCGCGGCGCCGATGACGAGCACGACCGCCGCTCCCACTCCCACGCGCCAGCGCGGGCGGGCGCGGCGGGGCCGCAGCAGCGCCGTCAACTGCTCGTCGTCCGTCCCGCTGGTCTCTGGCATCCGCCGACGGTAGGACCCGCGTCACCGCCCGGAGCGGCCGCCGACACCGATCCGGGGACAGCCCGCCGGATCGCCTCCCTGTGGAGGAGAGAGCAGCACCGGCGCAGGACGGACGACGGGGCCCCTCCTGCGAGAGGAGGAGCCCCGTCGGGACGGATCGGCGGCTAGACCGCCTTCGTCACCAGGTTCACCAGGCGCGGCGCCCGCACGATCGCCTTCACGACCTCGCGGCCGACGAGAGCCCGGGCGACGCCGGCCGTGGCCCGCGCCTTCTCCTCGAGCTCGTCGGAGGAGATCTTCGGCGAGACCTCGAGCCGGTCGCGGACCTTGCCGTCGACCTGCAGGATCGCCGTGACCTTCTCCTCGACCAGCAGCGACGGGTCGGCCTTGCGCCACAGCGCGTGCGCGACGGTGCCCTCGTAGCCCAGACGGTGCCACATGTCCTCGGCCGTGTACGGCGCGAACAGGTTGAGAGCCATCGCGACCACCTCGACCGCCTCGCGGACCGCGGGGTCCCCGGCCCCGGCACCCGAGTCGACGACCTTGCGGGTCGCGTTGACGAGCTCCATCAGCCGCGCGACCACGACGTTGAACTTGAACGCCTCGATCAGCGACGGGGACTCCGCGAGGAAGCGGTGGGTCTGGCGGCGCAGAGCCGCGTCGCCCGACTTCCACTCGACGTCGGGCCTCGAGGTGACGTCCTTCGCCAGGCGCCAGGCGCGGGCGAGGAACTTCGCGCTGCCGCCGGGCGAGACGTCGGCCCAGTCGATGTCGTCCTCGGGCGGGCCGGCGAACGCCATCGTCAGGCGCACGGCGTCGACGCCGAACTCGTCCAGCTGGTCCGAGAGGCGGACGATGTTGCCCTTCGACTTCGACATCGCCGCGCCGTCCATCTGCACCATGCCCTGGTTGAGCAGCGCCGTGAAGGGCTCCGTGAACGACACGTAGCCCAGGTCGAACAGCACCTTGGTGATGAAGCGCGCGTACAGCAGGTGCAGGATCGCGTGCGTCACGCCTCCGACGTACTGGTCGACGGGCGCCCACTTCTCGGCGAGCTTCGGATCGAAGGCCTGCGTGTCGTCCTTCGGCGAGAGGAAGCGGAGGAAGTACCACGAGGAGTCGACGAAGGTGTCCATCGTGTCCGGGTCGCGGCGCGCGGGCGAGCCGTCCACCGGGTGCGGCACGTTCACCCAGTCCTCCGCCGCTCCGAGCGGCGACGAGCCCTTCGGCTGCAGGTCGAGGCCGTCGGTGGAGGGCAGGACGACGGGCAGCTGGTCCTCGGGCACCGGCACGAGCTCGCCGTCGGCTCCGTGGATGATCGGGATGGGGGTGCCCCAGTAGCGCTGACGCGAGATCAGCCAGTCGCGCAGGCGGTAGTTCTTGGCCGAGCGGCCGCGGCCGCGCTCCTCGAGCATCCTGATGACGCGCTCGATGGCGGTGCGCTTGGAGAGCCCGTCGAGCGGCCCGGAGTTGATCAGGCGGCCGTCGCCGGTCAGCGCCTCGCCGGTCGTGGCGGGGTCGAGCGAGTACTCCTTCTCGAGCGCGGCCAGCTCCTCCGGGTCCTCCGGGATGACCGGGATCGCCCCGGTGACGGAGGCGTTGGTGTCGACGACCACGCGCACGGGCAGGTCGAAGGCGCGGGCGAAGTCGAGGTCGCGCTGGTCGTGCGCAGGCACGGCCATGACGGCTCCGTGGCCGTAGTCGGAGAGGACGTAGTCGGCGGCCCAGATCGGCAGCCGCTCGCCGTTCACGGGGTTCACCGCGTAGCGGCCGAGGAACACGCCGGTCTTGGGGCGGTCGGCGGTCAGGCGCTCGATCTCGCTCGACTTCTGCACCGTCTCGAGGTAGCTGCGGAACGCGTCGCGGATCGCGGGCTCGGAGCCCTCGACCAGCTCGGAGGCGAGGTCGGAGTCGGGCGCGACGACCATGAAGGTCGCCCCGTAGAGCGTGTCGGGGCGCGTGGTGAAGACGGTGACGCGCTCGTCGCGGCCCTCGATCTCGAACTCGACGTCGGCGCCGATGGAGCGGCCGATCCAGTTGCGCTGCATGGCGATGACCTTCGACGGCCAGGACCCCTCGAGCTGGTTCAGGTCGTCGAGCAGGCGGTCGGCGTAGTCGGTGATCTTGAAGTACCACTGCGTGAGCTTCTTCTTGACCACGACCGCGCCGGAGCGCTCGGAGGTGCCGTCCGCCAGGACCTGCTCGTTCGCCAGGACCGTCTGGTCCACCGGGTCCCAGTTGACCCAGCTGTCCTTGCGGTAGGCGAGGCCCTTCTCGTACATCTTGAGGAACAGCCACTGGTTCCACTTGTAGTACTCGGGGTCGGAGGTGTGCAGCACGCGGTCCCAGTCGAAGGACGCGGCGTAGCGCTTCATCGAGCGCTTCTGCTGCTCGATGTTGTCGTAGGTCCAGGTGACCGGGTTCAGCCCGCGCTTGATCGCGGCGTTCTCGGCGGGCAGGCCGAAGCTGTCCCAGCCGATCGGGTGGAGGACGTTGAAGCCCTGCTGGCGCCAGTAGCGCGCGATCACGTCTCCGAGCGCGTACGCCTCGGCGTGGCCCATGTGCAGGTCGCCCGAGGGGTACGGGAACATGTCGAGCACGTACTTGCGGGGGCGCTTGTCCTCGGGGTCGTCCGTCGCGAACGGGCGCGTCTCCTCCCAGATCGGGAGCCACTTCTCCTGGAGCGCTCGGAAGTCGTAGCGCTCCTCGTCGCTCGCGCCGGTCTGCCGGGAGGTGTCTTCTGCCACAGGTGCTTCTCACTTCTGAAGGAGGGGGAGAACGCGCACGCGTGGGCGGCTGCGTTCGACCATCAACCCTACTGGCCCCGCGCGCACGGCAGACGAACGCGGCGCCCGCTCACTCCTCGGCGGCGCCCAGCACCGCGAGGAGCGCCCGCGCCTTCAGCCGCGTCTCCTCGACCTCCTCCTCCGGCACCGAGAGCGCGGTGATGCCGCCGCCGGTCCCCAGGCGGGCGCGCTCGCCGTCGAGCACGAGGGTGCGGATGGTCATCGCGAGGTCCAGCGAGCCGTCCGAGCCCAGGCGGCCGAAGGCGCCGGAGTAGACGCCGCGGGGACCGCCCTCCCACTCCCGCAGCAGCTCCACCGCCCGGCGCTTGGGCGCTCCCGTCATCGAGCCGGCCGGGAAGAGGGCTGCGATCAGCTGGGCGATCCCGACGCCCGGCGCGCGGCGGGCCGAGACCTCGCTGACCAGCTGGTGGACGTGCGGGTAGCTCTCCACCTCGAGCAGGCGGTCGACGACGACGGAGCCGGGGGCGGCGATCCGGGCGAGGTCGTTGCGGACGAGGTCCACGATCATCACGTTCTCGGCCCGCTCCTTCACGCTCGACACGAGCTCGACCCGGAGCGCGCGGTCCTCGTCGGCGTCCCGGCCCCGGGGGCGCGTGCCCTTGATGGGATGCGTGGCGACGCGTCCATCGGCCCCGCCGGTGAGGAACCGCTCGGGCGAGGCGCTGACGAGCGCGAGCGGGCCGAGGCGGATCAGCCCGCCGTGATGGCTCGGGCTGGAGCGGCGGAGGCGACGGTACGCCTCGACCGGATCGAACCGGCCCTCGACGACGATCTCGTCGGTGAGGCAGAGCTGGTAGGCGTCCCCCGCGCGGATGGCCTCCTGGCAGCGGCCGATCAGCGCCGTGTACTCGGCGGCGGAGTGACGGCGGACCGGGACGCCGGCGGGCTCGGGATCCGCGGGGTCCGCGGGTGCGAGCGCGCCGACGAGCTCGAGCAGGCGCACGGTGAGCTCCTGCGCGTCTCCCGTGGCGACCAGGCGGACGGTCCGGGTGCCGTGGTCGAACTCGAGCACGGGGTCGCCCCGGAGCAGGGCGAGGGCCGGCGGATCCGCGGGGCCGGTCGGCGCCGAGGGCAGGGAGACGGAGGCGGCTCCCGCCTCGTAGGAGATCCAGCCGTAGCGGCCGAGCGCGCGGTCGCCCGCGGGGGCCTCGTCGTCGACCGCGGCGAGCGCCGCCGCCACGTCGCCGCCGGCCTCGACGAGGAGCACGTCCTCGCGGGCGCACGCCCCGAGGTAGGAGCGGCCGCTCGTCGCTCCGAGGCCCGAGTCGAGCCAGAACGACGCCTCGGCCGTGGCGAACAGGGCGTGGTGCGCGAGCTCCGGATCGACCCAGGGCAGCTCGACCGAGCGGACGTGCCGATCCTCCGAGACCACTGGGCTAGCGTAGGCGGTCGTGGACGGCGAGCAGGTTCGGGAGTGGGACGGGCGGGCCCTGACGAGCGTTCCCGAGCCGCCCGGCACCTCCCTGGACGCGGCCGACTCCTGGCTGGTGGACGAGGGACGCGTCCGCGGGCTCGACCTGCACCGCGAGCGGTTCGCCGCCTCCGTCGCCTCGGCGGGCGGGCACCCGGACGTCGAGCCGTTCCTCCACGCCGCGATCGCCGCCCTGCCCCGCGAGGGCCGCTCCTTCCCCCGCGTCGAGCTCTCGGGAGGCGCCCTGCGGCTCCGGCTGCGATCCGCCCCGCCGACGACCCGCTCCGTGGTGCTGTGGACGAGCCCCGTGGATCCGCGCCGGACACCGTCCTGGAAGGGGCCGGACATCGCACGTCTCGCCCTCCTGCGGACGCGCGCGCACGCCGCGGGAGCGGACGAGGCCGTGCTGCTCGACGCCGAGGGCGCCGTCATCGACGGAGCGAGCAGCGCGATCCTGTGGTGGCTGGGCGACGCGCTGGTCGTCCCTCCGGCGACGAGCACCCGCGTGCGCAGCGTGACGGCTCGCACCGTCTCGGTGCTCGCCGGCGCGCTCGGCGTGGACGTGATCGAGGCCCCGGCCGAGCCGGAGTCGCTCGAGGGCCGTGAGGTCTGGACGGCCAACGCCCTGCACGGTCTGCGGCTGGCGACCGCCTGGGCGGACGGACCGGCGCTCGCCGCGGAGCCGGGCCGCCTGGACGCCTGGCGGAAGCGGCTGGACGCTCTCAGGCGGCCTCTCCCAGCGCTCTGACCCGCGGAGGACCTCAGCTCCCGCGCGTCCCCCAGACGGAGGGCCCCCGTTCCGGTCGCACTCGTGCGTCCGCCGTGCGAGCATCGAGTACCCCCTCTTCCGGCCCCCGCCGGCCACTCGAGAAAGTCCTGCGAT
>NZ_PSWJ01000011.1:0-98673 GCF_002932775.1 Rathayibacter sp. AY1B8
GTCCTGGTGCTCGTGCTCTGGCTGGTCGGGGCGCTGGCGTCCGAGCGGGGCGTGCCGCGAGAAGGGGCAGCAGGCGCGGACGGATCGGGCCCGCACAGCCCGGGTCAGGCCGACTCGAGGAGGGGCTCCGGGTCGCGGAGGCCGGGCACGAGGCCACGGCGGCGGCGGGCGGCGGCCAGCACGGTCACGGCGAGCGCCCCGACCAGCCAGAGCACGAGCACCAGGACCGCGTGCGCGACTCCGATGCTGCCGCCGGCGATCAGCGAGCGGAACGCCTCCACCGTCCAGGTCAGCGGCAGCACGCCGTGGATCGCCTGGAAGAAGGCGGGCGCGGTCTCGACCGGGTAGGTGCCTCCGGCCGAGGACAGCTGCAGCACGATCATCAGCAGCGCCAGGAATCGGCCCGGGGCGTCCAGCAGCGCGATCAGCGCCTGGTTGATCGCCACGAAGGTGAGGCTCGTGAGCACGGCGATCCCGATCAGCCCGGGCAGGTTCGACGCCTCGACGCCCACTCCGAAGCGGATGACGAGCGCGGCCAGGACGCCCTGGGCGACCGCCATCAGCGCGCCGGGCAGGTAGCTGCGCAGTGCGATGACCCAGGCGGGACGGCGCGCGGCGAGGAGGCGGGAGCTGAGCGGGGCGCTCATCAGGTAGAAGGCCAGCGCGCCGACCCAGAGCGCGAGGGCCATGAAGTAGGGGGCGAGGCCGTAGCCGTAGGACGGCACGCGGTTCATCCGCTCGGCGTCGATCCCGACCGGGGCGGCCGCGACGGTGCTGAGCTCCTGCGCCTGCTCGCCGGTGTAGGTGGGCACGTCGTCCGCGCCGTCCGAGAGCTTCGTGTCGAGGGTGCGCGATCCGGAGGCGAGGGAGTCGATCCCGTCGGCGAGGTCCTGCGAACCGGTGGCCGCGTCGGCCGAGCCGGTCGCGGCGGTCTCGGCGCCGTCCGCGAGGTCCGACGCGCCCGTCGCGAGGGCGGCCGTCCCGGAGGCGAGGTCGGAGGCGCCGGCGGCCGCGGAGGCGATCCCGCTGGTGAGCGGGCCGACCGCGCCGGAGAGGGTGTCCACTCCGCCGGCGACCTGCGCGGCTCCGCCGTCGAGGGTCGCAGCTCCCTGGGCTAGGGCCTGCGCACCGGTCTGCAGCTTCTGGGCGCCGTCGGCGGCGGAGGTCGCCCCGGTGGACAGAGCGGCGGTGCCGGTCGCGAGGTCGGCGGCTCCGCCCGAGACCGTGGCGGCACCGGCGGCGAGCGCCGTCAGTCCGCTGCCGTCGTCGCCGACGAGCGCGGTCGCACCGGAGGCGAGCGTCTGCGCGCCCGCGTCCGCCGTGGCGGCTCCGCCCGCGAGAGCGGCCGCACCCTGCTCGAGGGCGGTCAGCTCGGCCACGCGCTGGGCGTCGGACAGCGAGTCGTACCGAGAGAGCAGGGAGGCGAGGCCGGAGTCGACTCCGGTCGCTCCGGTGGCGAGTTGCGGAGTGGCGGTCGCGAGCGCTCCCGCGCCGGTCACGAGCTGCTGGGCTCCTGCGAGGGCCTTCCCCGCTCCGTCGGAGAGGGAGGCGGACCCGGTGGCCAGCGCCTCGGCGCCGGACGCCGCCGAGGCCGCGCCGTCCTTCAGGGTCGACGCCCCCGCGGCGAGGTCGGCGGCGCCCGAGGCGAGCGACGCCGCTCCGCCGTCGAGCTGCTGGGCGCCGTCGGCGACCGTGCGGGCTCCCGTGTCGAGCGCCGCCGCCTGGTCGGGCAGCTGACCGGTCCCGCTCGCGATCCGCTGGAGTCCCGACGAGAGGTCGGACGCTCCGGAGGCCGCGCTCCCCGCGCCCGAGCGGAGGGAGTCGGCGCCGGTCGCCAGCTGCGCGGTGCCGTCCTGCAGCTGCGCGAGCCCGACGACCAGCTCGGAGGAGCCGGACGCGGCGGTCCCGGCGCCGTCCGCCAGCTGAGCGGCGCCGTCGGCCGCCTGCTCGAGGCTCGAGTGCACGTCGGTGAAGCCGAGGTAGACGTTCTCGAGGTAGGTCGCGCCGACCTTCTCCTCCAGCGTCTTCGTCACGGTGGTGCCGATGGTGGAGGCGATGTTGCCGACGATCAGGTTGGCCGCGTCGTTCGTCTCGATCGACAGCTTCGCCTGCACGGCCGCGGCGGGGTCGTCGCCGCCGACGGAGGCGACGTCGGCCGAGAAGCCGGCCGGCACCGTCAGCACGGCGAGGACGTCGCCGGAGGCGAGCTCGCGGGACGCCTCGTCGGCACCGGTCGCCGTCCAGGCGAAGTCCGAGCCGGACGTGTCGGTGGTGAGCTGCTCGGTCAGGTCGTCGCCGAGGGCGAGCGCGGAGCCGTCCGAGGCGGTCGCGCCGGTGTCCTCGTTGACGATCGCGGCGGGCACCGTGTCGAGGTGGTGCGTGGGATCGAGGTTGGCCGAGGTCAGCAGTCCCGCGTAGATCAGCGGGATGAGCGCGATCGCGGCGAAGACGACGACGAGGCGCGGGTTCACGGCGCGCAGGGCGCGGCGGAGCGGGGTGGTGGTCATGGTCCTTCTACTTCGTGGAGTGCAGGGCGGCGAGCCGCGGCGAGGCGACTCCGGTGACGAGGAGCTCGGCGATGTCGGCGGAGGCCGAGGCCACGGGACGGCGGGCGTCGCCGTCGAGGAGCCAGCCGACGACCAGCCAGGTGGTACCGGCGGCGAGGAGGACGGCGAAGCGCTCGACGCGGGCGTGGTCGCCGCCGCCCGATCCGCGCTCGGCGAGGGGCGAGAAGGCGAGGAGCCGCTGCGCGAGGAACGCGACGACCGACTCCTGCACGGCGCGGGCCGTGCCTCCGCTCAGCACGCGGCGGTAGAAGTCGGCGTGCACGAGCAGGCCCTCGAGGAGCCCGCGGACGATGCGGGGGACCGCGCCCTCCCAGTCGGCGGGGGCGGTGCCGGGAGCGACGTCACCGAACAGCGCGTGCATCCGCTCCACCGCGGCGGCCTCGATCAGTGACGGCACATCCCCGAAGTGCTGGTAGAACGTGGGGCGGCTGACACCCGCGGCGCCGCAGAGCTCCGTGATGGAGGGCTGGTCGTCGCCCGGGCGGTCGAGGGCACTCGTGATCGCGGTGAGCAGGAGCTCGCGCGAGCGGGTGAGCCGCGGATCGGTCACGGGGTCCTTCTTCCCGGCGCGAGGAGCGCCTTCTTTACGTCCGTCAGATAACTTACAACCGTAAAGAAGAGCGCGCAAGGGTCAGGAGGAGGGCGGCTCCGGGAGCAGCGTCGAGATGGCGGACGTGTCGACGATCACCGAGTCGTGCGGAGTCAGTCCCGGGCTCCGGGGCGTCGGCACCGGCAGGCGCACGAGCAGGGCGCCCGGATCCACGCCGAAGCGCCCGGAGCGGGTGCGGCCGACCGGATCGCCGTCCAGCTCGGCGAGCACCGGCTGGTCGAGCTCGAACGAGAACTCGCGGCCGGGCCACTGCCGGAGCGAGGCGAGCCCGTTGCGGTTGCCGGTCGCCACGTCCAGCGCGAGGCCGAAGCGCCGACGCAGCAGCACCAGCTCCAGGTCGCCGTCGTCGAGCACGGCTCCGGCGGCCAGCTCGATGTTCGCCACCACGGAGCTGCAGTTGCAGGCCAGCACCATGAAGCAGCGCTGCGGAGGCTCCTCCGCGCCGTCGATCGTGAGGGTCACCTCGAATCCGGCCTTGAACATCGCCGGCGCGCCCGCCGCGAAGTAGGCGCCCCAGCCCACCCGCTTCTTCAGCTCCTCGTCCGTCTTGTCCATGATCTCGGCGTCCAGGCCCACCCCGCCCATCACCATGAACACCCGCTCCTCGCCGTCGTCGAAAGCGGCCGTGCCCACGTCGATGGCGCGGTCCTGCCCGAGCAGGGCGATCTCCACCGCCTCGGGCAGCGAGCCGAGCGGGATCCCGAGGTTCCGCGCGAGGAGGTTGCCCGTGCCGCTGGGCAGCAGGCCGTAGGGGACGCCGGTCCCCCGCAGCACCGTGGCGACGGCGCGGACGGTGCCGTCGCCTCCCATCGAGCACACCAGGTCCGGGCCCGCCTCGAGCGCGGCGCGGGCCGCAGCGGCACCGGAGTCGCCCGGACTGGTCTCGAACCAGAGCGGCTCGTTCCAGCCGTGGCGGCGCGCGATCGTCGCGACCAGGTCCTCCGCGGCGCCGACGTCGTCGAACTTGCTCGGGTTGATCACGACGGCGACGGTGCGCTTCTCAGGTGCCTTCACCCCGTCAGTCTGACGGCACCGGCGACCGGTCCAGTCGCGCTGACGCCTCCAGCGCGAGCACGGCGCCGATCTCGGCCGAGAGCGTGGCGGGCAGCGACGGAGGCGCGTCCCAGCGGGGCCCGGCCAGCAGCACGCCGCGGCGGACGCTCGAGCTCTGCAGCGCGGCGACGCTGCCGGTGACGAAACCGCGGACGCGAGCCGCCACCGCGGGCGCGACTCCGCTCGTCGTGGCGAGGTCGACGAGGTGCCGGTAGGCGATGCCGCCGAACAGGGCGCCGTCCCCCGATCCCTGGTCGACGAAGACGCCGTCGGGGGCGAGCCGGTCCAGCAGGTCCTCGGCCGTGCGGGAGGCGTGGGCCACCAGGCGGGGGTCGGGCCGCAGGCGGTGCAGGGCGAGCGCCGCGCCGATGTAGACGGCGTGGTTGTAGCTGAAGGCCCAGTCGTCGCGCGCGGAGCCTCCCTCGCGGCCGATGCCGTCTGCGACGAAGCCGGTGTCGTCGTCGCGGAGGCGCACGTGCATCCAGTCGAGGGCGGCGCGCGAGAGCTCCTCCCGGCCGTCGGGCCGCAGCCGCTCCAGGCGGGCGCCGAGGATCGCGAACGGGCCGTTGGCGGGCGCGTTCTTGTAGTCGAGCTGCCGGCGGCGCCAGGCGAGGCTCGCCCCGTGGCGGAGGTTCCACCCCTTCGCGACGGCGAAGCGCCAGAGGCGGTCGGCCCGGTCGAGGAAGCGCGGGTCGCCGGAGGCCTCCCCGAGGCGGGCGAGCGCGCCGCCGAGCCACATCATGTCGTCGAAGTAGCCGTTGACCAGGCGCCCGCCGTTGCGGAGGCGGATCGCACGGTGGATCCGCCGGGCACGCTCCAGGTGCGCCTCGTCGCCCGTGCGCTCGAAGGCGTCGACGGCCGCGTCGATCGCGTGCGCGAGCCACCAGTAGTTGAACTCGAGGTCGGCCCGCAGCGAGGTCGGGTAGCTCATGTGGTAGCCCAGCAGCGGCACCGCGAAGAGCCGCTCGAGGCTCTCCTGCGCGGTGTCCGCGGGGCTACTCGTAGATGTGCGGGGCGAGGACGGCGACATCGCGGAGGTTGCGGTAGCGCTCGGCGTAGTCGAGCCCGTAGCCGATCACGAACTCGTTCGGGATGTCGAAGCCGACGTAGGCCACGTCGACCTCGACCTTGGCGGCCGCGGGCTTGCGGAACAGCGCGCAGATCTCGACGGACTCGGCGCCACGGCTGCGGAGGTTGCCCTGCAGCCACGAGAGCGTGAGGCCGGAGTCGATGATGTCCTCGACGATCAGCACCTTGCGGTTCGTGATGTCGGAGTCGAGGTCCTTCAGGATCCGCACGACGCCGGAGGACTTGGTGCCGCTCCCGTAGGACGAGACGGCCATCCAGTCCATGACGATGTCGAGCTTGAGCTCGCGGGCCAGATCGGCCATCACCATCACGGCGCCGCGCAGCACCCCGACGATGAGCAGGTTCTCGCCCGCGTAGTCGCGCTCGATGGCGCGGGCCAGGTCGCGGATCCGCTCGTGGATCTCGGCCTCGGTGTAGAGGACCTCGGTGATGTCGTCGGCGATGTCGGCTGCTTCCACCCGGCCACTCTACGGGTGCCCGGCCCCCGTCTCCCCTCCGCGAGACTCCGCTCCTGTACACCTCCGCCGGCGAGTCGCGTGCCGGAGCGGCATCTCGCGGGGAGGGGTCGGGCGTCGCGCGGGGACCGGGGGTCGCGGGAACGGGTCAGGGGGCCGCGGGTGCGAAGACGAGGGTGGTGCCGCGGCGGGTGGCGAGGACGCCGGGGAGGTCGACGCCCTTCTGGCCGTGCCAGTCGGTGACCAGCGCGGCGACCGCCAGCGTCTGCGAGCGCGAGAGCGCGACTCCGAACTCGTTCGCCACGACCAGGCGGATGATCCGCTGCCGCAGCGCCGGCGGGTCCGCCGCGAGCCCGCGCGCGTCGACCGTGACGTGCCCCGCCTCGTCCTGGCCCACCAGCTCGAGCGCCCAGTCGAGGGCGAGCGCGTCGAGCGCGTCCCCGTCCTCCCGCAGCTGCTCGGCCGTGCGCGCCAGAGCATGGGCCACTCCCGGCCCGAGCTCGTCCTCCAGCACGGGCAGCACGCGGTTCCGCACCCGGACCCGCGAGTAGCGGGGGTCGTCGTTGTGCGGGTCGTCCCACGGCACGAGCCCCTGGTCGGAGCAGGCGAGGCGGGTCGTCTCGCGCCGCAGGCCCAGAATCGGCCGACGCAGCTGCCCGCTGACCGGCGCCATCCCGTGCAGCGAGGCCGCACCGGCTCCTCGTGCCAGGCCCAACAGCACCGTCTCGGCCTGGTCGTCGAGGGTGTGGCCCAGGAGGATCGCGGCGGCGCCCGTCGCGGTCAGCGCGTCGTCGAAGGCGCGGTAGCGCGCGCTGCGGGCGGCCGCCTCCGGACCGCCCTCGGCGGACACCGTCACCACCTCGCGCAGCACCGGCGCGAGCCCCAGCGCGTGCGCCTGCTCCGCCGCCCGCCGCGCGACCTCGGCCGACGCCTCCTGCAGCCCGTGATCGACGATCACCGCGCCGGCCCGCCTCCCGCCCCGCGGGGCCTCGAAGGCGACCGCCGCCGCGAGCGCGAGCGAGTCCGCTCCCCCGCTCAGCGCGACCAGCACCAGCGCTCCGGGGTCGAGCCCGTCGAGGCTCTCGCGCACCGCCCGCCGCAGATCGGCGACGGCGGGGGTCAGGCGGGGGCGATCGGGCACATCAAGTAACGTAATGCCAGCGATCCGCCCCTCCCGCGCGCGCACCCGCGCGAGCGTTCCGGAGGCCGATCCGTCCGCCGATGCGCCGCTCACGGCGCCACCGACTCAAGGAGAGAGCATGGCCGCATACGACGTCGTCGTCGAGATCCCCAAGGGGAGCCGCAACAAGTACGAGGTCGACCACGAGACCGGTCGCGTCTACCTCGACCGCGTGCTCTTCACCTCCTTCGTCTACCCGACGGACTACGGGTACTTCGAGAACACCCTCGGCCTCGACGGCGACCCCGTCGACGCGCTGGTGCTGCTCGAGTACCCCGTCTTCCCGGGCGTGGGCGTCTCCGTCCGCCCGGTCGGCGTGCTCAACATGAGCGACGAGGCCGGCTCCGACGCGAAGGTGATCGTGGTCCCCGCGAAGGACCCGCGCTGGCAGCACATCCAGGACATCGGCGACGTCCCGGAGCAGACGAAGAACGAGATCAAGCACTTCTTCGAGCGCTACAAGGACCTCGAGCCCGGCAAGTGGGTCAAGGTCGACGCGTGGGGCGACGCCGCCGAGGCGGAGCAGATCGTCCAGGACGGCATCAAGAAGCTGGCCGAAGAGGGTCACTGACCCCTCGCATCAACGAAGGAACCCCCTCCCGTCGTCTCGACAGGAGGGGGTTCTCTCGTTGTGCTGTGCGGCCGCGGCTCAGGCGGCCGGGCGGCCGACCATGCCGGCGGGCGTGCCCCAGGTGTTCCAGATGCGCACGGGCTTGCCGTAGTCGGCGGCCTCGATGATCTGGTTGTTCCCGAGGTAGATGGCCACGTGGTAGTAGTCCCCGCCGCCACCCCAGAAGATCAGGTCGCCGCGCTGGCGCTGGCTGTAGGGGACGAGCTTGCCGGCGCCGGCCATCGTGTTGTACTGGTTCGTCGCCGAGTGGGTGCCGATGTAGATGCCCGAGGACGCGTACGAGGCCTTGGTGAGGCCCGAGCAGTCCCACTGGTCCGGGCCCATGCCGCCGAGGACGTACTCCTCGCCGAGCTGCGCCATCGCGTACGAGATCGCGTTCTCGACGGCGCCGCTGGTCGGCACCAGGACCGGAGCGGTGACCGGCTGCGGGAGCGGCTGAGCCGCCGGCTGGGCGATCGGCTGAGCAGCGGGCTGGGCCGGAGCCGGAGCCGGCTGCTGCTGCGCGGGCTGCGGAGCGGCGGGCTGCGGGAGGGACGCGGTCTGACGCGACGGGGCGGCGGCGTCGGCCTGCGCCGAGGACTGCTGCTGGGCGGAGCGGGCGGTGGACTGCGCCTGAGCGGCGGCCTCCGCCTCGGCCTGCGCCTGGGCGGCGGCCTCGTCGGCCTGGCGCTTCTGCTCGCCCGCGAGGTACTGGGTCTCGGCCTCGACCGAGGAGTCCTTCAGCAGCGCGAGCTGGGCGACCAGCTCCTGCGACTTCTCCTCCTGCGCCGAGAGCGACGCGCGGGCCGACTCGGCGGCGGCGTCGGCGTCCTTGCGGGCTGCGTCCGCCTCGTCCGAGAGCGCCTGGTGCTCGGTGACGGCGAGGTCGGCCTGGTCGCCGAGCGACTCCGCGTTCTGCTTGTCGGCGAGGGCGTCGGCGTAGACCTTCTGCGACTGCTCCGAGAGCTGCGACATCGCGCCGAGCTGGTAGAGCAGGTCGCCCGCGTCCTTGCCCTTGGCCACGAGGCTGGCGGAGAGGTCGCCACCGGCGGCGCGAGAGAGGTGCGCGGCCAGCAGGCCGGCGCGCATCTTCGAGGTCTGGGCCTTGGCGGAGGCGGTGGTCGCCTTCTCGTCGAGGTCGTCGACGGCCTTCGCAGCGGCGTCGAGCGCCTCCTTGGCCTGGCGCCAGGCCTCGGCCTTCTTCATCGCGGTGATCGACTTCTCGTCGACCGCGGTCTGCAGGCTCGCGATGAGGCCGGTGATCGAGTCGATCTCGGCCTGCTTGCTCGCCTCGTCCTTCTTGGCGTTCTGCACGTCGTCCCACGAGGGGTACTTCGCGTCGTCGGCGAGGGCCGGGGTGATGCCGAGGGACGCGGTGACCGCCGTGACCGCGAAGGCGGCGGAGATGACGAGCGGGAGGCGGCCCTTCCAGGCGCGCTCCCGGGGTGCCGGGGTGAAGGTGCGTGCGGTCGTCTGTGCGTCAGCCAAGGGTGACTCCTCGTTGGGCCATGAAAGGTTGGGCGTCGACGGCGGAGCCGTTGACGCGGGTCTCGAAGTGCAGGTGGCAGCCGGTGGAGGCGCCGGTCGAGCCGACGGCGGCGATCTGCTCGCCCGCCTGGACCTGCTGGCCGACGCGGACGTAGATCCCGCCGGACATGATGTGGGCGTAGCCGGTGCTGATGCCGCTGCCGTGGTCGATCAGAACCCAGTTGCCGTAGGTGCCGTTGGGGCCCGCGTAGGAGACGGTGCCGCTGTGCGCCGCGAAGATCGGGATGCCGCAGCCGCCCGCGAGGTCGGTGCCGCGGTGGTACGAGCCGGAGGATCCTCCGCCGGTCGAGATGCTGTCGCGCGGGCCGAAGGTGCCGGTGATGCGGCCCCCGGCAGGGCGGACCCAGCCGGAGTCGCTGACGGCGCTGGAGCCGCCGCCGCCCGAGGGGGCGACGTACCCGCCGCCGCCACCGCTGCCGCCGCTGGACGCGGCTGCGGCCCGGGCGGCCTCGCGGCGCGCGGCCTCGGCCTGGGCGGCGGCCTGACGGGCGGCCTCCTCCTCGGCGAGCTTCCGGAGGCGCTCGGCCTCGCGGGCGGCGACGCCGGCCTCGTACTCGGCCACGGTCTTCGACTCGGTGTCGCGGAGCGCGGCGAGCTGCTGCTCGAGCACGACGCTCTGCTCCTGCTGCTCGGCGAGCGCGGCCTCGGACGCCTCCTGAGCGGCGGTCGCCTCGGCCAGCTTCTGCTCGGCGGCGACGCGGAGGCGCTCGCGCTCCGTCTGCGCGACCTCGGCCTGGTCGGCGAGGGACGACGCGGTGTTCCGGGCGGTGCTGGCCTGCTCGTAGATCGCGGAGGAGCGCTCGACCAGCTTGGTCATGCTCCCGATCTTCGACAGCAGCTGGTCGGCCTGGCCGGCCTTCTGGTCGAGGAAGATGTTGACGGACAGGTCGGTGCCGGTGCTGCGGTAGAGCTGCGCGGCGAGCAGGCCCGCCTGCTGCGAGGCCTTGTCGGCCTCCTCGGCGCTGGCGGCGGCCCGGTCCTCGAGCTTCTTCGACTGGTCCGAGGCCTCGTCGAACGCCTGCTGAGCGGCGAAGTGCTCGTCGCCGCGCTGCTGCGCGAGCTGCTGAGCGGAGGCGACCTCGCTCTGGAGGTCGCCGATCAGGGACGTGATCCGGTCGACCTGAGCGGCGGCGGCGGCGGTGTCGCCCTTCGCCGCCTCGACGTCGGCCCACGACGGGTACTCGACCGCCTGGGCGGGAGTGGCGACGAGCAGGCCGGCGACGAGCGCGACGACGGCGGAGGCCAGGGCAGCACCTCGGAGTCGCCCGAGTCGCGGCGCGCCGGGGAGGCGGGCGGGACGCGGACGGCGCAGGGAGTGGGGCATGGGACCTCGGGGATAGGGGGCCCTCCCTCCGCGGCGGTGCGGCTCCGGCGCGCGGGTGGGGGGAAGAGCGATTCCGCCCCACCCTAACCGCGGCCCTGCCCGATCTCCTAGACCCGGGTCAACCCCGGACGGGGTGCACGCCGCCTGCGGAACCGTCGATTTTGCATCCTGCGCCGCGGCCCCCTATGCTTGCGTGTCGGTAGTCATGGGGGGTCGGCCGCAGGGTCACCCCGCGAGTCTCCGGCCCCATCGTTTAGTGGCCTAGGACACCGCCCTTTCACGGCGGCAGCACGGGTTCGAATCCCGTTGGGGTCACGGATGGGTCGGTACTACCAGCACCACCAGAAGTACCAGCACCACCGGAAAGTGCGCCGGCTCGAGAGGGTCGGGGCGTGAAAATAGAACAGCCTCGAAGGCAGTATGCTTGTCTTCGCAACGAGGCCCTGTAGCGCAGTTGGTTAGCGTGCCGCCCTGTCACGGCGGAGGTCGCGGGTTCAAGTCCCGTCAGGGTCGCAAAGAGGCCCTTCCGAGAGGAAGGGCCTTTTTCAGGAGATCACCTCTCCAGCGACATCACGTCGCAACGGCTCTGTAGCTCAGTTGGTAGAGCGCACGACTGAAAATCGTGAGGTCACGGGATCGACGCCCGTCGGAGCCACTGGAACCCTCGCCTAGCTTCTACATGGCGGGGGTTTCTTCGTACCCGGAGGTCCCCGCCGCCGCGATCCGCCGCACATCCCTCCCGTTCCGGACCGCGCCGAGCAGTGACGGCAGCCCGGATCCCGTCCAGGCGGTCTGCGTAGGCTGGCCCGGCCATGCAACCCGACGCCTTCCCGCCGCCCGATCCCGCGACGCTCGCGCCCGACTCCGCTGCGACGACGTCGTGGCCGGCCGAGCCCCTCCCCTCGGTCCACGCGCCCTACTCCTCCCTCCTCTACCTGCCCGATCCTCGGGTCCGCTGGGGCCTGCCGACCGCCGTGCTCACGATCGTCGGGATCGTCCTGCCGCTGGCCGTGCTCATCCTGCTGTTCGGGTTCGGCGTGCTCCCCTACTCCGCCGGACTCGCCTTCGCGGGGGCGCTCGCGAGCTACCTCGTCGCGCTGATCGTCCCGTTCGCGGCGTCTCGGCTGCGCGGGCTGGGCACGATGGCGGCCGACTTCGGGCTGCGGTTCCGCTGGATCGACGTGCCCATCGGGATCGGGCTCGGCATCGCAGTGCGCGTCGTGATCCTGTTCGTGCTCGCCGCGTTCGCTCCGCTCCTCCAGGACGCGCAGGGGAACCTCGACATCGACCCCGATCCGCTGTGGTTCGTGCTGAGCTCGGTCCTCATCCCCGTCGTCGTCGCGCCGCTGGTCGAGGAGGTCCTCTGCCGCGGCGTCGTGATGCGCGCGGTGCGGAACCGGATGCTCCGGGGCTCGGCGGAGTCGGCGCCGCCCACCCGCGGCCGCCGCGTCTGGGCGATGGTGTTCAGCATCCTGGCGTCCACGGCGGTCTTCGCCCTGCTGCACGGGCACCAGATGGTGAACCCGGCGACGATCGTGACGCTCGGCGTGACGACGGTCACCGCGGGACTCGCGCACGGCTGGATCGCGACGATCACCGGGCGGCTCGGAGCGGCGATCGTCTCGCACGCGACGCTGAACGGCTCCGCGGTGCTGCTGCTGGCGCTGCTGCCGCTGCTGACTCCGTAGGGGGATCTCGAGAGGCCCGCTGCGCGGGGTGCTCGATCGGCAGGAGTCGGGGCGGCCCGATCGGGGGCGTGGGGCGGCGCGTCAGACGTCGTAGGTGCGCGCCCCGGGCAGCGGGCCGCGGACCTGGCGGTGGAGGCGCTCCATGTCGGCGTCGAGGGTGGCGGCGGTGCGGGCCGCGTCGGCGAGGCCGTCGAGGAGCTCCTGCGGGACCTGGCGGTCGTACTTGTAGTAGATCTTGTGCTCCAGGCTCGCCCAGAAGTCCATCGCGATGGTCCGGAACTGCACCTCGACGCAGACGTCGACCGATCCGCCGGAGAGGAACACGGGCACCTCGACGATCGCGTGCAGGCTCTTGTAGCCGTTCTCCTTCGGCTCGGCGATGTAGTCCTTCACCTCGAGCACCGTCACGTCGGACTGCGAGGTGAGCAGGTCGAAGACGCGGTAGACGTCCGAGACGAAGCTGCAGGTGATCCGCACGCCGGCGATGTCGGTGATCGCGTCGGCGATGCCCTCGAAGGTCGTCTCGCAGCCCTTGCGCTCGATCTTCTCGATCAGGCTGTCGGCCGACTTGAGCCGGCTCGTGACGTGCTCGATCGGGTTGTACTCCTGCAGCTCGCGGAACTCCTCCTGCAGGATCGACACCTTCGTGACGATCTCGTCCATCCCGAACTTGTACTGGAGCATGAAGCGCGCGAAGTCGTCGCGCAGGGCGCGGATCTCGGCGACGGTGGTGGCGTCGAGCGCTTCGGCGACGGCATCCGTCAGCGGAGGGACGGCGTGCGCGGGTTCGGGGATGCGGGATTCCACAGTCGGACACCCTACGCGCGGAGTCGTTCGAGACCGGTGGGAGGCGCCCGGCCTAGCCTGGGAGCGTGATCACCGAGCCCCGCCCGCTGCGCTTCTGCGCGTTCGTCATGAACACCGCCTCCCACATCCAGCACGGCCTCTGGCGCCACCCCGACGCCCGGCAGGACGAGTTCGACGACGTGCAGCTCTGGATCGACCTCGCCCGGACGCTGGAGCGCGGCCGCTTCGACGCGATGTTCTTCGCCGACGTGGCGGGGCTCTACGGTCCGGCGGACGGCGACTGGGACGTCAACGCCCGCGAGGGGCTGCAGCTGCCCAGCAACGACCCGTCCGTGCTGCTCTCGGCCCTGGCAGTGAGCACCGAGCACCTCGGCTTCGCGTTCACGAGCTCGGTGCTGCAGTCGCATCCGTTCGACTTCGCCCGGAAGGTCTCGACCCTCGACCACCTCTCGAAGGGGCGGATCGCCTGGAACATCGTCACCAGCGCCCTCGACGGCGCGGCCCGCAACTTCGGCTACGACCGGCTCGAGGAGCACGACGAGCGCTACGCCTGGGCGCAGGAGTACCTCGACGTGGTCTACAAGCTGTGGGAGGGCTCGTGGGACGACGGTGCGCTCCTGCGCGACAAGAGCGGCTCCTTCGCCGACCCGGCGCGCATCCACCGCATAGACCACGTCGGGAAGCGCTACCGCGTGCAGGGGCCGCACCTCTCGGCTCCGTCGCCCCAGCGCACGCCCGTGCTCTTCCAGGCCGGCTCCTCCCCCGCGGGTCGGCGCTTCGCCGCGCGGAACGCGGAGGCGCAGTTCGTGTTCTCGGGGTCGCCGGAGAAGACCCGCGAGCTGATCGAGGACACGCGGGCCCTCGCCGCGGCGGCCGGTCGCGGAGCGGGTGCGCCCTCCTTCTACCTGGGGCTCTCCTTCATCACCGGCGACACGGAGGAGGAGGCGCGCCGCGCTGAGCGCGAGATCGACGAGTACCTCTCCTCCGACGCCTTCCTCGTGCACTCGAACCTCGGCTTCGACCCGGCGACGGGCGAGAAGCTCGACCCCGACCTGCCGCTCTCGGCGATCGAGACCTACGCCGGCCAGAGCCACCTGCAGTGGATCCGCGACGCCTCCCCCGACCGCGAGCCGACCGTCCGCGACCTGGCCCGGCTCTCGGCGAAGCTGCGCGGACGGGTCGTCGGCACTCCCGAGCAGATCGCCGACCACCTGGCGGGCTGGCGCGACGCGGGGATCGACGGGATCAACGTCGTCAACTGGATCCTGCCCGGCAGCTACGAGGAGTTCGTCGACCGGGTGATGCCGGTGCTCCAGGAGCGGGGCCTCGCGCAGACCGAGTACGCCGAGGGGACGCTGCGCCGCAAGCTGTTCGGGACGGACGAGCTGCCGGCGACGCACCCGGCGCGGGCGTACCGTGGGGCGTTCGCGGGCTGAGCCCTCGCGGGCCGGGCTCTGCGCGTCCACTGCCCCTGCACCGGCTGCCCGCCCCGCCCCGCGCTCTCCGCCGAGCTGGGGACGCGAGGGCGGGCGCGGCTCCGTAGCGTCGAGGGATGATCCAGACCTGGGGAGTCCTGACCGCGCTGTACGGAGTCGTCGTGACGGCGGTCGCGGTGCTCGCGATCGTCCTGCTGGTGCTGCTGTGCCGCCTGGTGCTCGCCGCGCGCGAGAACCTGCAGACCTCGACGAGGCTGCGCGAGCTGCAGATCGAGCGGATGCTGCTCGAGGACGAGTAGCGGACGCGCGACGCCGGCCGCGATCAGGTCCTCGGCGAGGAGCAGTCGCGGCCGACGACGCGCGGTCCGGTCAGGGCAGAGCGGGTCGCGCCTCCGGGCGGGGCGCCCGCGGGATGAGCAGGCCGAGGGCGACGGCGACCAGCGCTCCGATCGCGCCGATCACGAACGTGGTCTCGAAGCCCTGCGAGCTCGGCAGCTGCACGTCGCCGACGGACACGGTCAGCTGCGCGAGCACGCCCGCGGTCACGGCGGAGGAGAGCGTCGTGCCGAGGGTGCGCATCAGCGAGTTCAGCCCGTTCGCGGCGGCGGTCTCCGAGGCGGGGACGGCGTGCATGATGAGCGTCGGCATCGCGGCGTAGGCGAGGCCCAGCCCGACGCCGATGAGGGCGTTGATCACCAGGATCTGCCACACCTCGCCGCCGAACGGGAGGATCAGCAGGTACGAGACCGCGATCAGCCCGGAGCCGGCGATCAGCACGAGCCGCGGCCCGGACTGCGCCGAGAGGCGGGCGGCGAGCGGGGACGTGGCCATCATCGCCAGGCCCGAGGGCGCGAGCACGAGGCTCGCCACGATCAGGCTCAGGCCGAAGCCGACGCCCGACGCGGCCGGCAGCTCGAGGCGCTGCGGCAGCGTGATCTGGGCGCCGAAGAACGCGAAACCGACCGCCACCGAGGCGAGGTTGGTGAAGAGCACGGCGGGGCGGGCGGCCACCCGGAGGTCGACGAGCGGGCTCTCCTGCCGCAACTCGTACCAGCCCCAGAGGAGCAGGACGGCGATGCCGCCGAGGCCGGAGCCGAGGATCGCGGGGCTCGTCCAGCCGGAGTCGTTGCCGCGCGAGACGGCGATCAGCACGCCGCTCAGTCCGAGGGCGAGGCCGATCGTGCCGACCACGTCGAAGGTGCCGGGCGAGCGCAGCGTCGACACCGGCACGACCAGGAGGACGAGGACGATGTCGAGGACGCCGAGGCCCGCGGACATCCAGAACAGGACGTGCCAGTCGGTGTTCTGCGCGATGAGGGCGCTGAGCGGCAGGCCGAGCGCGCCGCCGATGCCGAGGGTCGCGCTGACCAGGGCGATCGCGCCGGGGAGCCGGTCGCGGTGGAGTGTGTCGCGGAGGATCGAGATGCCGAGCGGGATGACGCCCATCACTGCGCCCTGGAGGGCCCGGCCCACGACCAGCGTCCACACGTCACCCGCGAAGGCGCAGACGATCGAGCCGATCACGAGCACGACCAGCGCGGCCACGGCCATCCGCCGCTTGCCGTAGAGGTCGCCGAGGCGGCCCGAGACCGGGGTGAGGATGCAGGCGCTCAGCAGCGTCGCGGTGATCACCCACGCGGTCTCGTTGCGGTCGGCGCCGAGCAGCGTCGGCAGCTCGGACTGGATCGGGACGACCAGCGTCTGCATGAAGGAGGCGCTCATGCCCGCGAAGGCGAGGACGGCGGTGATGAGGCGCGGGTCCGGCGAGCGGGTCAGGGAGCGTCTGTCGGAGTCGGGCACGGCGGTCCTTCGTGTCGGCGGCGGACGCGCACCCGGACCGCGGCGGCGGGCGGGCCGTCGTCGGCGGGATCGTATCGCTCGGCTCTGCTTTCGACCGGCTCGGGGCTCAACGGCGCGGGGCGCCGCTTTGTTCCCTCCTTCTCCTTCCCGCGCGCGTCGGGCAGGACGAGGATGGGCGGATGATCGACATCGAGAGCTGGATCGCCCGCTACGAGAAGGCCTGGGCCACGGACGACGCGGCCGATGTGGCCGCACTGTTCACCGAGGACGCCGAGTACTTCACGGCGCCGCACCGCGACGCGATCACTCCGCGCGACGCGATCGTGGAGTGGTGGCTGGCGGAGGAGGAGCCCGCCGACCCGACCTTCGCGTGGGGCCTGGTCGCGCTGACGGAGGAGACCGCCGTGGTGGAGGCGCGCACCGTCTATCCGGGCGACCGCACCTACCTGAACCTCTGGGTCATCCGCTTCGCCCCCGACGGGCGGGCGCGCTCGTTCACCGAGTGGTACATGGAGGAGCCGGCCGACTCCGTGTCCTGACCCGCGCGGGTCCCCAGGGAGTGGCGAGGAGCCCTCAGCGGCGCCCGGTCAGAGCTGCGCGGCCGCGAAGGTGTCGCAGCTGGTGGCGTCGCCCTCGAAGCCGGCCTGGAACCAGCGCTGGCGCTGCTCGGCCGAGCCGTGCGTCCACCCCTCCGGATCGACGGTGCCGGTGGCCTGCTCCTGGATGCGGTCGTCGCCGACGGCGGCCGCGGCGCCGAGCGCGTCCTGGTACTCCTGCGCCGTCACCGGCTTGAGGTAGGGCGTGCCGGTCTCGTCGGGCACCGTCGAGGCGTCGCCCACCCAGGCTCCGGCGAAGCAGTCGGCCTGCAGCTCGAGGCGCACCGAGTCCGACTCGGGGCCGGTGCCGGAGCGGTCCGCCGACTCCATCGCGCCGGTCAGGTTCTGGATGTGGTGGCCCCACTCGTGGGCGAGGATGTACATCTGCGCGAGCGATCCGCCCGAGGTGTCGAACCGGGTGCGCAGCTCGTCGAAGAAGTCGGTGTCGAGGTAGATCGTCCGGTCCGGCGGGCAGTAGAACGGGCCGACCGCGGCGGTCGCGCTCCCGCAGCCGGTGGTGGTGCTGTCCTCGAACAGGTCGACGCCGGTCGGGGTCGTGTAGGCGACTCCGAGGGTCGGCGTCTGCTCGCCCCAGTAGCGGTCGAGCGACTCGGCCGCACCCTCGAGGCGGCAGTCGACCTGCGTGTTCGCGTCGGCGCCGCTGTCGCAGGCCACCGCGGTGGAGGTGACGCCCTCCGGCGAGGACCCGCCTCCGCCGAACACCTCGCCGAGGCCCGAGAGGTTCACGCCGAGCAGCTGCGAGAGCAGCGCGAGCACGACCACGCCCACCGCACCCCCGCCGACGGCGATGCCGGTGGTGCGGCCGCGGCGGCGGACCTTGCCGCCGCTGAGCTGGGAGTCGTCGTTGAAGGTCATGCCGACGAAGCTAGCGCTCCGCGGACGGGCTCCGCTCGGGCTTGCGGTCAGCCCCAGCGCGACTCGCTGGCCGAGCGGATGATCTCGAGCAGCGCCTCGCGCAGGGGGCCGTGCTCGAGCGAGCCCGGGAACATGTCGACCTCGAGGCGGTGCGCCCGGCGCCAGGCCTCGCCGCCCGCGTCGGTGAGCGCGACGAGCTGCCGGCGGCGGTCCGACGGATCCGTGGTGCGCGAGACGTGGCCCTCGCGCTCGAGGCGCTCGATGGTGCGCGACATGGTCTGCACCTCGACGTGGGCCGCGGCGGCCAGCTCCTTCTGCGCGACGGGACCCGCCTGCAGGAGGTGCAGCACGATCAGGCCGGCGTGGGTGAGGCCGATCTCGGCGAGAGCGCCGTGCCAGGCGTGCTCGACCATCCGGGAGGCGGTGGAGAGCAGCCGGCCGGTGGGCCAGTCCTCCATCCCGGAGGCGTCGTCCGCGCGCATCTGATCAGGGTAGACCCGCTCCCGGGGCACGACGGCACCGGGCGCGGGACGCTCAGGCACGGGCGCCCGGGCATCCCGGCCGCGAGGCGCGGACCGCCCCGCGCGTCAGGACGCGAAGCGGTCCGTCGCCTCGATCAGCGCGTCGAGGATCCCCGGCTCGTCGAAGGCGTGGCCCGCGTCGGCGATCATCCGGAAGTCGGCCTCGGGCCAGGCCCGGTGCAGGTCCCAGGCGGTGAAGGCCGGGGTGCACATGTCGTAGCGGCCCTGCACGATGACGGCCGGGATGTCGCGGAGGACGCCGGCGTCGCGGATCAGCTGCCCCTCCTCCAGCCAGCCCCTGTGCACGAAGAAGTGGTTCTCGATGCGGGCGAAGGCGAGCGCGAAGACGGGATCGGACCAGTCCGCGATCAGCTCCGGCTTCTGCAGGAGGGTGATGGTCGACGCCTCCCAGGTGGTCCAGGCGACACCGGCGGGGCCGTGCACGGCGGGGTCCGCGTCGTGGAGCAGGCGGTAGTACGCCTCGATGAGGCTGCCCCGCTCGCCGGCCGGGACGACGGAGGTGTAGCCCTCCCAGAGGTCCGGGTAGACCGCGGCGGCGCCGCCCTCGTAGAACCACTCGAGCTCGGCGCGGCGGAGGGTGAAGATCCCGCGGAGGACGATCTCGCTGACCCGCTCGGGGTGGGTCTCGGCGTAGGCGAGGGCGAGGGTCGAGCCCCAGGAGCCGCCGAGCACGAGCCAGCGCTCGACGCCGAGGTGCTCGCGGAGGCGCTCGATGTCGGCGACCAGGTACCAGGTGGTGTTGGTCGAGAGGTCGGCCTCCGGCTCGCCGGCGTGCGGGGTCGAGCGGCCGCACATGCGCTGGTCGAACAGCACGATGCGGTACTTCTCGGGGTCGAACAGCCGGCGGTGGGCGGGCGAGGTGCCGGCTCCGGGGCCGCCGTGCAGGAACACGACGGACTTGCCCTCGGGGTTGCCCGAGACCTCCCAGTAGAGCGAGTGGCCGTCGCCGACGTCGAGCATGCCGGAGTCGTGGGGCTCGATCTCGGGGTACAGAGTGCGCATGGCCCGCACCCTACCGACTGTCAGGGTCGCGGTCCGCGAGGCGGGCGGCCCGGCACCGGAGAGGGCGGGAGCGCCCGCGTCCATCCGGCGCACCCGCCTCCCGCGGTCGTTACTGTGGAGCGGACCTGCACGCCCCCGTCGAAGGAGCCCCCATGCCCACCACTGTGCGCGGCGTCATCGCCCGGTCGAAGGGCGCTCCCGTAGAGCTCGTCGACATCGTCGTCCCCGATCCGGGCCCGGGCGAGGCCGTGGTCGACATCGAGACCTGCGGTGTCTGCCACACCGACTTCCACTACCGCGAGGGCGGGATCAGCGACGACTTCCCCTTCCTCCTCGGTCACGAGGCGGCCGGACGGGTCAGCGCGATCGGAGAGGGAGTCACCCATGTCGCGGTCGGCGACTTCGTGGTCCTCAACTGGCGCGCGGTCTGCGGCGAGTGCCGGGCCTGCACCCGGGCCGAGCCCTGGTACTGCTTCGACACCTTCAACGCGACGCAGCGGATGACCCTGGAGGACGGCACCGAGCTCAGCCCCGCCCTCGGGATCGGCGCCTTCGCCGAGAAGACCCTCGTGCACGCGAAGCAGTGCACGAAGGTCGATCCGGAGGCGGACCCCGCCGCGGTGGGCCTGCTCGGCTGCGGGATCATGGCCGGCCTCGGCGCGGCGATGAACACCGGGAACGTGACGCGCGGCGACTCCGTCGCGGTCATCGGCTGCGGAGGAGTCGGCACGGCCGCCGTGGTCGGCGCCGCTCTCGCGGGCGCCGGCACGGTCATCGCGATCGACCGGGACCCCAAGAAGCTGGTTGCGGCCGAGACGCTCGGCGCCACGCACGTCATCGACTCCAGCGGCCTCGACGAGGCGGGCGTCATCGCGGCGGTGCAGGCCCTGACGAACGGCTTCGGAGCGGACGTCGTCATCGACGCTGTGGGCCGCCCCGAGACCTGGCGCCAGGCGTTCTACGCCCGCGACCTCGCCGGGACCGTGGTGCTGGTCGGGGTGCCGACTCCCGAGATGACCCTCGAGATCCCCCTGCTCGACGTCTTCGGCCGCGGTGGATCGCTGAAGTCGAGCTGGTACGGCGACTGCCTGCCCGAGCGCGACTTCCCGATGCTGACCGGCCTCTACCTCCAGGGCCGCCTGCCCCTGGACGAGTTCGTGAGCGAGCGGATCGGGATCGAGGACATCGAGGAGGCCTTCGCCACGATGGCCGGCGGCGACGTGCTCCGCTCGGTGGTGGTGCTCTGATGGGCGCGCGGATCGAGCAGCTCGTCACGAGCGGCACCTTCAGCCTCGACGGCGGCACCTGGGACGTCGACAACAACGTCTGGATCGTCGGCGACGACTCCGAGTGCGTCGTCATCGACGCGGCCCACGACGCGGACGCGATCCTCGCGGCCGTCGGCGAGCGCCGGCTCCTCGCCGTGCTGCTGACCCACGGGCACGACGACCACCTCGACGCGGTCGAGGGAGTCCGCGCTGCGACCGGCGCCCCGGTGCTGCTCCACGAGGCCGACCGGATGCTGTGGGACGCCGTGCACCCCGGCACGGCCCCGAGCGGCGCCCTGGTCGACGGGCGGATCGTGCCCGTCGCCGGCGTCGAGCTCGAGGTGCGGCACACCCCGGGCCACACCCCCGGCGCCGTCTGCTTCGTCGCCGAGGCGCTCGGCACGGTGTTCACCGGCGACACGCTCTTCCAGGGCGGGCCGGGAGCCACCGGCCGCTCCTACAGCGACTTCCCGACGATCATCGACTCGATCACGGAGCGCCTGCTGACGCTGCCCGCCGCGACGGTCGTCCGGACCGGCCACGGCGACTCGACCACGATCGGAGCGGAGGCGCCGCACCGCGAGGAGTGGATCGCGCGCGGGCACTGACCGGGCGGGGCGGGGGCAGAGGCTGCCGGCCCTCCCGCTTCGGCGTTCTGCTCGCCCGGATGTCCGACGGGTGTGGGAGTTTCGCAACCGATGGTCGTGCTCCCTTGTTACCGTGAACAATCGCCGGTACCGTGCGAAGACCATACCGCTGGCGGGATCCCCCGTCCGCCCACCGGTTCGCTGCAGAACCCGAGAGGACACGTCGACGATGACGTCACGACCCCCGGGCGGAGGCAGGCCCTCGCGCCTGCTCGCCGCCACCCTCGCCGCATCCGCGACGATCGCCCTCGCCGCCGGCGCCGCCGTGCCGGTCGCCGTCGCCGCGACAGCGGCGACCACTCCCGCGCAGAGCCTGCTCGCGGACTTCACCTTCGACACCGCCCCGAGCGGAGGCGCCTTCACCGACAGGTCGACCCGCGCCGCCGTGAAGGGCACGCCGACCCTCGTCGCCGGGCGCACCGGGCAGGGCAGCGCCGTCTCGCTGTCGTCCTCGTTCTGGCTCGACCTCACCGCGACCGACGGGCAGCCGCTGCTGAAGGGTCGCGACTCCGTCACTCTGTCGTACGACTCCAAGCCCGCCGCCGCGGACAACGTCGGCTGGTCGGTCTTCGCCGCTCGCTCGGCCGCGACCCAGGACTACGCCCAGGAGAAGTACGTCGGCGTCCTCGACAGGACGAACGGCCTCACCGTCGAGCGCTACGCCAACAGCGGCGCCCGCGACTCCTCGGGCAACCTCACCGGCCCGAGCAGCACGGAGTGGAAGCACGTCGATCTCGTGCTGAGCGGCGGCACCGCCCGCCTCTACGTCGACGCGAAGCCCGTGGCCGTCACGACGGCCGGCCCCTCGCTCGCGACGGTCCTCGGATCGACCGGCGGAGTCCTGCAGATCGGCAAGGCCAACTGGGGCGGCGGGGAGTACTTCACCGGACTCCTCGACAATCTGCGCGTCTACGACCGCGCCCTGACCGGAGCCGAGCTGGGCGCGACGAGCAGCACTGTGGCGACCGACCTGCGCGCCGCACTCGACGTCCCCACGACCGTGCTCGGCGACCTGCCCGCGCAGGTCCTCGGGAACACCGTGACGTGGACCGCCTCCGGCGCCGGCGCCGCGCGCGTCTCCTCCACCGGCGCCGTGAACCTCTCGGGCCTCACCGCTCCCGTCGCCGTCCGCCTCCAGGCAGCCGTCGCCGGGCAGACCTACGCGTGGGACAGCACCCTCGCCGTGCCCGGCGGGCGCATCGCCACCTCCGTCAAGACCGTCACCACGACGAACGGAGTGAAGGACGACCCGCTGGCGTACAACGACGACCGCCGCGCGGACTCGCTCTTCACGGCCGCACTGCCCGCCGGCGCGACCACCTGGGAGCCGCTGAACCGCTCGCAGTCGATCCTCTCCGTCCTCAAGGACGGCGATCAGGCGCAGCGCCCGAACGCCCAGATGGGCTCGCCGCTGCTGTTCCGCTCGAAGGACGGCTCGCTCGGCGCGGTCTCGTCGCAGAACAACGCCACGGACTCCGTCTACCTCTGGAGCTCCGCCGACGGCCGCACGTTCCGCGACCAGCGCGTCCTCCGGGTCGCGCCGGGCTCGGTCGTGACCGACCCGCGGATCGTCTTCGACTCCGCCCTCGGCGTCTACAAGCTGTTCTGGACCGATCTGCTCACCACCGAGGGCCGCGTGACGCTGTTCACGGACCTCGCCTCCGGCACCGCTCCCGGAGCGACCACCCGCGCCGACGCCCGCGTCCCCGGTGTCCAGGGCTCGGGTCTCCCCGCCGGGTTCACCCAGGGCCAGGCCGGCGAGACGGCGCTGACCTCGACCGAGTTCAGCACGTTCTACCGCGAGTACGTCGACCTGAAGAACACCGGTGTGAAGTCGCTCAGCGGCTCCGTCGACTCCGGCGCCGGATCCGCTGCGATCGCCGCAGCGCTCCCGGGGCAGGCCGTGATGGAGTACAACGACGGCTCGACCAAGTCGCTCAACGTCGACTGGCAGGACGATCTGACCACCGCCGTCGACACCTCGCGTCCCGGGACCTACCGGGTCACCGGCTCCGTCCAGCAGGACCCCGAGGCGATGGTCAACGAGGCCCGCGCGGATCCGCACGTCTTCTTCAACGAGGACGACGGCTACTACTACCTCACGGGCTCGCACTACGGTCAGGACTCGCTCGGCCCGATCGAGGAGAGCTCCAGCTACCGCAAGATCGGCCTCAAGCGCTCGAAGACCATCGCCGGTCTCGACTCCGCTCCCGAGCAGATCGTGATCGACCCCGACGCCGGCACGCCCGGTCGCCAGAGCCAGTACCCGAACACCTTCTACGGCTGGGGCGGATACATCTGGGCGCAGGAGTTCCACAAGATCAACGGCACCTGGTGGATCGTCGCCGGCATGAACAAGGGCTACGCGCCTGTGGGCGGCTGGTGCGACAACACCGTCCTGATCCCCTACACCGGGACCGACGCCTCGATCGCCGAGGGCGGATTCCTCGACCAGACGAAGTGGGGCGAGCCGGTCGTCCTCGAGGGCGCGGCCTTCGACGTCAGCTACATCGACCGCCAGGAGAACGGCGCCACCCAGGGCTACTGGGTCCTGCCCAACGGCAACACGCTCTCCCTCGCCAAGGCGACGATGGGGCCCAAGGGCACCGTCCCGCTGGTGACCGGTGCGGTCACCCGCATCTACGGCGAGAGCCAGCCGTGGGAGTCGGGCAAGCGCTCGCCGACCCCGTCCGACACCACCGAGGGCAACGACCAGGGCGTCGTCGAGGCACCGTTCATCGTGTCCAAGGGAGGACGCATGTACCTCACCTACTCGGGCGGAACGGTCGACAAGTACTACTCGCTCGGCCTGCTCACGGCCGACGCGAGTGCCGACCTCCTCAACCCCGCGACGTGGACGCAGACCGCGTTCCCCGTGCTGGACACCGAGGACACCTACCTGGGCCGCCTCGGCGCGGACGAGACGCAGTACTTCTCGCGCCAGCAGGCCGGCACCGGGCACAACTCGTTCGTCGAGGACGAGTCGGGCAACCTGCTCCTCGCCTACCACGCCCGCCCCTACCCGGACCCGCACACGGCGACCGATCCGCAGAACGCGGGCGGCCTGTTCGATTCGGACCGCAACACCTGGTTCAAGGGCGTGAACATCCGCGCGAGCGGCCGGCTCGACCTCTCGCTCTCGAAGGAGCAGGAGGTGGCCTCGGCCAACCGCACCGTCACGGCGACGATCACCGTGAAG
Source organism: Rathayibacter sp. AY1B8 (assembly GCF_002932775.1). Taxonomy (NCBI): domain Bacteria; kingdom Bacillati; phylum Actinomycetota; class Actinomycetes; order Micrococcales; family Microbacteriaceae; genus Rathayibacter; species Rathayibacter sp. AY1B8. The sequence goes on from NZ_PSWJ01000011.1 coordinate 24,298, forward strand.
GCGCCGGCTGTGCCCGTCACCGCCACTGCAGCGGCTCGCTGCGTCGCGGGCAAGGTGGTGGTCACGCTGACCACTGTCAACAAGGCCGCGTCGACCGCCGACCTCCGCTGGAACACCCTGTGGGGCGCGAAGACGCAGCAGATCGATGCGGGCCGGACCGCCTCGCTGGCCGTGACCACGCGGGCCGCCTCGGTCGCCGCCGGCACCGTCCAGGGGGTCGCCACCGTCGGCAGCGCCTCCGCTCCCGTGAGCGCCGCCTACCCGGCGCTCCGCTGCGGCTGACCTGACCGGGTCCTCCGACCGACGACGCCCGGCCGCCTCTCACCTGAGGGCGGCCGGGCGTCGTCGTTCCGGTCTGCGGTGATGTGCCGGGCGACCGGGTCGCGACCCTCGATGATCTCGGCGGTGCAGCCGGCATCGCGGGAGAAGACCCACCGGATGACGCGGCCGCGTCGGACGACCGGACCGTTGCGATCCACGAACGACTCCCCATCGAGGGGAGGTCGTCGGTCGGCGACCTACGGGGTGTCGTGAGTCGGACGGGAAGAGGCGAGCCGGTCTGCCGCTGCTGCACGAACCGGCCCGCCCCTTCGGCATCGTCTCAGTGGACGAGGGCGGCCTCCGCCTCGTCCCAGGCGGGGTTCAGGTCTTCCTTCTTCCCTCGGATGAGGAGGAATCCGGTGAGGGAGGCCGCGACCATGGTCACTGCTGCGGCCAGGAACACGGCCTTGTAGCCGTCGGTGAATGCGGTGAGCTCGGCCGTTCCGGACGCGATGGCGGAGTCCGCGGTGCTCGCGTAGAACACGGTGAACACCGCGAGACCGATGGACCCGCCGATGTGGAAGACGGAGTTGACGACGGCGGAGGCCACTCCGGCGTCCTCGTTCTCGACCCCGAGAAGGGCGAGGTTCTGGACGGGCACGAAGAGCATGGAGAGTCCGATTCCGAGCACGACCAGGGCGGGCAGGACCTGGAGGAAGTAGTTCCCGTCCGGGGTGATGCCGAGGAGCAGGAAGAGTCCTGCTGCCGAGACGAGCGGCCCGACGATCATCAGGGGTCGGGGGCCGAACGTGTTGAGGATCTTCGTGGTGACGGGCGAGAACGCCATGATCGCGACGGTCATGGCGAGGTTCGCGAGTCCTGCCATCAGCGGTCCCATTCCGAGCACGATCTGGAAGTAGAACGCGAGATAGAGGATGGCCCCGATCATCACGGCGCCATTGGCGGCCTGGATCAGGATCGCGCCGCCTCGCACACGACGCAGGATGACGCGCAGGGGCAGCAACGGCTGGTCGACCGTGCGTTCAATGAGCACGAAGACGGTCAGCAGGACGATGCCGAGTGCGAGGAAGGCGACGGTGTCGATCGCGCCCCATCCGTGCTCGGCTCGGGTGAACCCGTAGACGATCGCGCCCAGTCCCAGGGTCACGGTGACGGTTCCCCAGACGTCGTAGCGGTTGTCTCCTTCCGCCTTGCTCTCGCGGAGCACGAGAGCCCCGCCGACGAGGCCGAAGGCGACGAAGATGAGGTTGACGAAGAGGCACCAGCGCCAGTCGGTGAATTCGGTGAGCACGCCGCCCAGGATCAGGCCGATTGCGGCTCCGGATCCGGCGACCGTGCCGAAGACGGCGAAGGCGAGATTGCGCTCCTTGCCGTGGGCGAACGTCACGGTGAGCATGGCGAGTGCGGCGGGGGCGAGCAGTGCCGCGAAGGCGCCCTGGACGCCGCGAGCGATGACGAGTTCCATGCCGCTCTGCGACAGTCCGGCCCAGAGCGAGGCCGCTCCGAAGCCGATCATTCCGACCATGAAGGTGCGCTTGCGGCCCCAGTAATCGGCGATCCGACCGCCCAGAAGGAGAAGTGCTCCGAAGGCGAGGGCGTAGGCGGTGACGACCCACTGGCGCAGGCTGTCGCTCATCCCGAGATCCAGTTGGGCCTGAGGCAGGGCGATGGTGACGATCATCGTGTCGAGGACGACGACGAGCTGGGTCATGGCGAGAACGGCGAGCGCCCACCAGCGGGCGTTCGGCTTGTCCGCGATTCTGGACATGAAGAAACCTCCAGGCTTCTGAGGAATGAAGTCGCTGGAGGTTTTCAGCCTCGGATCCCGCACCGGCAGTGCATCTGACCGCCCGCAGCTCCGAAGCTGGGCAGGCCGTTACAGTACCACAACTGTACAATCATGAATGTACAGTTGCTCTCTGATTCGTCGACCGTGACAGCCGTCCCTCCGGCTGCAGTCCGTCGTCAGGACGGCTCGACACCGAGGGGGTCGAGCCTCACCTTCCGACGTCGGCAGGAGAGGATGGCAGACTGGCGGCCGACGCTGTCGCACCCGCTCGTGCGGTGACGCGTCGACACCCTCCGGGCGCCTCAGCACCCGCCGTCCCTAGCCGCTCACTCGGACCGAGGGAGCGGCGGAATCGATCACGACATGGAACCGAACCCGCCCAGCGGTGAGGGGGTCCTGGCTTCTCCTCGGACGTCTCCTCGCGCGACGCGACCCAACAACCGGACTCGGATCCTCGACGCAGCGGTCCGTGTCGCGGCGAGGGAAGGTTCTGTTCGCGTCACGCTCGAAGCGACTGCCGAAGAGGCTGGGCTGACACGCGGTGGAATGATGTACCACTTCCGCGATCGAGCCGATCTCGCCCATGCTCTCCAGGAGCACGTCGCGGCCGGCTGGGAAGCCCAGCTGATCGACGTCGCGGGGAAGACCGCGGACGAGGCCACCTTGACGGAGCGCGTGAGTGCCTACGTCACCGTCGCCCTGACGCCGTCGACGCATATGCAGATCGGACTCCTCCAGGCCACGGGCAGCGACACCGCTCTCCGAGCGCCGGTAGCGGAGGTGCGCCGAAGGTGGACGCCCTCCGCAGAGGAGACCGCGACCGATCCGATCACTCTCCGCCAGTTCATCGCCTGCCTTGCGGCTGACGGCCTGTGGTCGCACCACTCCCTCGGAGGCGATCGGATACCGGACGACACTCGAGCCGCGGTGATCTCCGAGATCGTCCAGCTCTCCAGCACGGGGTGATGCACGAAGGGCGCGTTCCGGCGTGAGGCGGATCCCGGTCGGAGGAGCTCGACCGGGACCGAGACTCTTCCTTCTGCAGTCGAGGATCAGGACAGGCCTGTCCCCGGACCCGGCTCCTGGGTCGAGGCGAGCCCCAGGCCGGCCTCGCACTGCTGAGGATGCAGCAGGGACGGCCTCCTCGAGGAGCGCCGCCATCGCGTCGCGCCACGGCAGCACGGTCGCGAACGCGGCGCCCAGGATGGTCGGCGACGCCTCGTGCTGCCCCGGAGCGCCCAGGACGCAGTCGGAGGCGACGTCCATGTCGAAGTCGCGCCACGTGGAGCGTCACCGACACGACCGATCCGACGACGGCCGACCAGGAGACGTCCCGCGTGCGCCCGCACAGGCACTCGGCTCGTCAGCGGGACAGCAGCGCGACGTGGATCTCCTCGGCGAGGAGGTCCAGTGCTCTGGCGTGGGACGCCAGGAAGGCCCGGCCGTCGCGCGTGATCGAGAAGCGCTCGATGCGCTGCAGCGGGGTCCTCCTGCCTCTCTCAAGGAGCACCAGACCCCGGCGAGAGAGCCGCAGGAGGCGCTTGCGCACCTCGACGACATCGACACGGTCACCGGAGCGGTGGTCGAGAACCTCTCGGAGGCGGGACTCGCCGCGGTTCTCGCCGGTCGCGAGCGCGATCAGGATGAAGACGTCGGTGCTGCAGTCGAGCCCGCAGGCTCCGCAGCGGTTCGTGCACCGCGCAGAGCGTGCCAGGGACACGAGGAATCGATCGAGGCGCATCAAGGGTGTCTCCTGGGGAACGGCGGTCTCCTGCTGCAACGAGAGGAACGGGCCGGACCGGTCACGGTCGGCCCGCATCCGGGAGTCCGCTCAGGAGAGGTTCGCACATCAGCGATCGGTCCGGACAGCAGGATACGGCCCGATCGCCGCCCCGGTCCGCAGCCGGTGGTGATGCCGCCGCGGCGGAATCGTCGGGCGATCAGGGTCGAGGACCCGTCCCAACGGCGCAGGGGGGGCTCAGGAGAGAGGGAGGGCGTTGCCGTTGATCAGCAGGAGGTCGTGTCCTCCGACCGCAGCTGCGCTGCCGGCCGCTCCGTCGTCCTTTTCCTCGGTGAGGGTGTGCGACTGCGCGACCTTCGTCAGCACGGGCCCGATCGTCGGGACCGTCCCGGCCCTCCTACTGTGGTGCATCTCGTCGGTCGTCCTTCTGAGGTGGCGGCACTGCAGGGCGGCGCAGTGCCGGTCGGGGGCGGGACGACGAGGGAGCGGGCGATCGTGGCGCCCGCTCCCTCACCGTCTCAGCGGCAGCTGCGCGCCGTGTAGTCGACGCTCGTCTGCGTGCTGACCGTCTTCCCGTCGACGACGGCCTTTCCTGTCGCGGCCACCGACCCCGCGGGGATCGAGACCGCTCGGGTGGTGACGGCGCTCGACGCGGACGATCCCGGAGCGACTCCGGTCACGGTCTTCGAGCCGAAGGCGGTGACGGTCGTGATGTCCATGATCGAGCGGCTGTCGTTCTTGACCACAGTGGTCAGGACGACCTTCCCGCTGACGCAGCGGGTCGACGCCGTGGCGGTCACGGTCAGGGGCGACGTGACGGTGACCTTGGCGGTCACAGTCCGGTTCGCGGGTGCGACCTCCTCCGTCGGCGTCAGGTCGAAGACCGGCCGGCCGTCGGCGGCGTAGTGGATGCGGGCGAGACGGGTGTCGCGGCCGTCACCCCCGACTCCGTTGCCCCAGGTGTGGTAGACGTACACGTCGTTGCCGTCCTCGTCCTGGGTGACGGCTCCGTGGCCGGGACCCTGCTCGTAGGTGCGGTAGTCGAGGACGCCGTCGGGCAGGGGAACGCTCTGCAGGAGCGGGGCGTCGTACTTGGTCCAGCTCGCGATGTCGGTCAGGTCACTGCCCTCCTTCGCCCAGGCGCCGCCCACGATGTACTTCGGGCTGACGCCGCTGCTGGAGTAGACGAGCGTGATCCTCCCGTCGCGCTGGATCGCGAACGCTCCCTCGGACAGGTGGTCCTCGAACGTCAGCGAGGGCACGATGATCGGGGTCGGCTCGCCGATGACGCGGGTGGGGTTCGCGGGATCGACCTTGGCGATCCAGGTCGCCGGGTCGCTCACTCCGTTGTCGACGTAGCGCTGGGACCAGGCGTAGTACGCAGTTCCACCGGACTCGAAGTAGGTCATGTCGAGGCTGATGTTGCGTCCCGTGCCGGGGCGTCCGAGGGCGCTCCCATCGCTCTTCACGACGGCGCGCGGCGCGCTCCAGTCGGAGGGGTTCGCGGGGTCTCCGCCGTCGCGCAGCTGCATGATGTGCGCCTGCACCGTGAACCACTGACCGTTCTGGTTCGACTGGTCGTTGTCCGGGTTGAAGCACGGGGCGAACAGGATGGAGAGCTTGCCGCCGATCTCGTGGATCTCGGGGGCCCAGTAGCAGCCCGCGATCACCTTGCCCTCGGCGGTGCGGTCCATCCGCGTGGTGCGGTTGAGGAGGTCCACCTCACGGGCCCGTCCGCCGTTGTCGTCGCTGAGCTGGTCGATGCTGTCGGCGACCCGGATCGGCAGGTGCTGCGAGGCGACGTTGTTGTTGTTCGTGTCGTCCGTGGCGGTGAAGAGGTACTGCGTCTTCCCGTTGCGCTCGTAGCGGTAGATCGTCGGATCCGCGCGGTTGTAGGCGAACGGCTCGTTGTACTGCCGCTGGCGGACGGTCCCGGAGAGGTCGTACGTTCCCGGGCCCTTCGCGGCGAGGTCGGCGAGCTGCTGCTGGTTCCAGTCGATGCCGAGGCTGCCGGTCGAGCCGTCGTTGTAGGAGAGCTGCGCCTTCACTCCGGACAGGGCGGAGGTATCGCCCTGATCGATCGTCTGCGGTGCGACCGAGGATCCGGTGTTGACCGTGCGGCCGAACCTCTTCACGAGCGAGTCGGCGACGGAGCCGGAGACCGTCAGCGCGCCGCCCGGCAGAGCGTCGGCGACGCGGCCCGGGACTCCGGAGAGGTCGGGAGCGGCGACGGTGGCGGGGCTTCCTCCGAGGACCGCACCGCGGTTCCCGTCGGTCACGACGACGCTGCGACGGCCGCCGTCCTTCGGCCAGAACGCCTGCGCGCGGAGCTCGGTGCGGGCGAGGTCAGTGACGGTCGTGTACTTCGCCGCCCCGGAGGAGTCCGTCCAGGAGACGAGGTAGCGGTTCTGGTCCGTGTCGAAGACGGCCTTCGGCGCGACGACGCCGCCGGTGGTGCCGAGGTCGATGAGGCCGAGCTCGGTGAAGTCGGACGCGGTGGCGTCCGTGGCCTTGAAGATCAGAGCGCTCGAGGCCCCGGTGCCGTCGGACGCGCCCGACTGCAGGACGCGCGTGGCGATCACGCCGACGGTGCCGTCGGCGAAGGTGAACAGCGAGGGGTTCGCGAGGCCGCGGTTGTCGGCCTTGTCGGTTCCGAGGAAGACCCCGTCGGCGAAGAGGACTCCCGAGTTGCCCGAGAGCGGTGCTGCGTCGGCGACGGACGAGCCGAGTGCCAGGTGGAGGCCGCGGGCGATCGTGTCCTGGTTCGCCTTGTCCTCGCCGGTCGGCGTCCGGGTGTACGACACCACGGTCTTCGCCGTGGAGGCGCTGAGGACGGTGGTGCGGAAGGTCTTCGTCAGCGTGGTGGCGCCGACCTTCACGGAGGCGGTGAGCGCGAGTGCCCGGTCGGTCGCCGAATCGTTCACGAGGCGGCTGCCGGACAGGCCGGCACCGTCCGCGCTCCACGACACGGTGTAGCCGGCGACCGTGGGAAGAGCGGTTCCGGAGGCGACGGTCGGCGGGACGACGAGGGCGGTGCGCAGGCGCGCCGTGGCGTCGGCCTCGGTGTCGGCGGCGACGGTGACGGTTCGCGCGGTGCCGGTGGCGGCGGATCCGGCGAACGTCGCGGTCGGGGTCAGGGTCACGGTGGCGTTCGCCGAGCCGGGTGCCGGGCGGCGCACGGAGCCGTCGGTGCCGATCACCGCGGGGTCGCTGCTCGCCCAGGTGAGGACGGAGCCGCCCGCGCCGCGGGTCGGGAGGGAGAGGTCGCTGGTGACGGGTCCGGTCACGGCGATGGTCGCCGCGGCGGCGTCCGATGCAGCGATCGCGGCAGCGGCCGGAGCCGCGTCCTCGCGCACCTGGTCCTGGGTCAGTGCGGAGGAGTAGACGTGCACGTCGTCCATCGCCCCGGCGAAGAGAGGGTCGGGGCCGTAGAACGACTTGCCGAGGAGGCCGGAGAAGGCGGAGGTGCCGACAGTCGCCGCTCCGGTCGCGGAGGTCGGGGTGGTCTGGGCGAGCCGGCCGTCGACGTAGGTCGAGACGCTGACGCCGCTGCGCAGGACCACGGCGACATGGCTCCAGCGGCCGGTGGCGGCGGGACCGGAGTCGGCCGCGCGCTGCTCCGAGCCGTTCTTCACGGCACCGATCAGGCTGCTTCCGCACTGGGGCGTGGTGAAGAGGTACCGCTCGGTCGACTGCCCGAGCGCGTACGCCCAGCTGCAGTTCTGGTTCCCCTCCCAGCGCAGCCAGGCCGACATGGTCACGTCGGTGGTGGCCGCCGTGGTCAGTCCCGGCGCGATCTCGGCGTAGGCGGCGGAGCTGCCTGCGGCGCCGCCGGGGAGGCGGAGTGCGCGGTCGGTGCCGCCGCGCGGACCGGCGACGGTCGTCGCTCCGGTCCCGCGCACGGTGGCGGAGCGGCCGGCAGCGGAGTCGGTCAGGGTCGTGCCCGCGCCCACGGCGGAGCCGACGGCGGCGGACGAGGAGAAGTCGTAGGAGAGGACCGGGCTGGGCACCGCGGCCTGTGCGGGTGCCGCGCCGAGCGCAGCCCCTCCCGCTGTCAGGCTCGCGGCGACCAGGAGGGCCGTCGTGCGTCGGAACCGCATTGTTCGTCTACTTCCGTGGGAGAGGTGGATTCGGGGAGCACGGAGCCAGGGTCCATGCTCCCCTGCTCTGGTGGCCGGAGGCCCCGGAACGGAGGAGGTCAGGGGAGGGGCGGCTGGACGCCGCCCCTCCCCTGTCACCGGCCTAGCGGCAGGTGAGCGCCGAGTACGGCGCGGTGGCCGTCCTGGTGCCGTTCGCGTCCTTCGAGGCGACGCTCACCTCGCCCGCGGTGACCGAGGTCGCCCGGGTGGTGAAGGCGGCGGACACGGACTTGCCGGGAGCGACCCCGGCGAAGGTCCTGCTCCCCCACTGCGAGCCGACGGTCATCTCGACCGTGGAGCCGCTCGTGTTGGTGCCGGTCGCGGTGACCGTCACCTTGCCGGCGACGCAGCGGCTCGCGGCCGAGGCCGTCAGCGACGGTCCGGGAGGAGCCGTGGCGGTGATGGTGGCGATGGCCGGCGTCGCTGCCGAGTTGGCGAGCTGTCCGCGCACCTGCACGGTGTCGCCCGCCTTCTTCAGCGAGCTGAGATCGGCGGTCGCCCACGTCACGGCGACCGTCTCACGGTGGCCGTCCTTGAACGTCGCGCCCACCGTGGCGGGCAGGTCGACGGTGGTCGATCCGGCCTGAACGGTCCGCGCCACGGCGTCGATCGAGGTCACCAGGAGCGACGGGTTCCACTTCGCGGCGAGCCCGTCGCGCTCCTTCGCAGTGATGGAGACGACGGATCCGTGGCGGGGCGACGTCGGCAGCGAGAAGCTGCTGGGGATCGTCCACTGGATGTCGCCCTCGAGCGAGTTCGTGCCGAGCGGGATGTAGCCGCGTCCGCCGTAGTTGTCGGTCCAGAGGAAGTACTTGTACCCCGCCCGGTCGCCCTCGTTGGTCTTGAAGATCTCGGGACCCTCGACCTCCGGCGTTCCGGCGGTGCGGCCGATGCAGGTGTCGATGAGGCTCCACGCACCGGAGGCGGTGGTGGCGCGGAGGTTCGTCGACTTCTGTCCGATGATGTCGGGCGAGGGGCAGCCGCTGGTCTGGGTCGCCTTCGTGAAGCGGTAGTAGGTGTCGCCGTCCTTGAGCATCGTGGCGTCGATCAGTCCGTTGCTCTTGTTGAGCGAGGGGACGTCAGCGGCCTTGAACCAGACCTCGGGGGTGGTGAAGTCGCGGAAGTCGCGGGTGGTGGACGTGAGGATCTGCGGTCCGTTGCCGTCCTCGACGTTGCGCGTGCTGTCGGTGAAGAGGGCCGAGGTCCAGTAGACGACGTAGGCGTCGATGGTGGGGTCGTAGGTGGCCTCCGGTGCCCAGGTCATGCCCGCGTTGGGCAGGTTGACCTCGACGTGGCGCTGCTGGCCCCAGTTGACGAGGTCCGTGGACTCCCAGATCTCGAGGTAGCGGCTGCCGCGGTTGGTCGATCCGCCGAAGCCGGTGGTGCCGACGGAGAGGTCGGTGGCCATCAGGAAGAAGCGGTCGCCCTCCTTCGAGCGGAAGACGAACGGGTCGCGCAGCCCCTTCGTGCCCATGGTGGAGGTGAGGATCGGCTGGGCGTCGTTCAGGGTCTTCCACGTGAGCGAGTCGTTGCCGTCGGAGGTCGCGAAGCGGATCTTCTCGCCTTCGATGCTGTCGCCGGTGAAGTACGCGAACAGGTACGCGTCGAGGTCGCTCGCGGCCACGGGAGCCGCGGCCGGAACGGTGCGCGTGAGCGTCCGCACGAGGGGCGTGGTGCCGGGCACCGTGACCGTCGCGGTGAGGGTGACGGTGGTGTCGGCGGACGGGCGCGTGAGCGAGCCCTTCGCGACGACGTTCGGCGCGGTGCCCTTGTCGGCGGAGGTGATGACGGCCTCGTTCGACGAGGTCCAGCTGACCACGGCGCTGGAGCTGTTCGCGCGCGCGGCGGTGGCGGCGACGTCGGCTCCGGTCGAGGGCAGGTTCAGGCTGCCGCGCACCGGTCCGGCGAGAGCGGGATCGTTGCTGATGCCGTCGGCGACGGCCCGGGCGAGCTCGGCCTCGGCGCTGTCACCGGCGGCGTACGCCGGGACGAACACGGTGGTGGCACGGCCGACGACGGTGATGCCGCCGTGGACGGCGGTCGGGGTCAGCGTGACGGTGGCGTCCGGGCTGCCCGCGGCGGGCCGGGTGACGACGCCGCTGGTGCTGACGACGCCGGGGGCGCTCGACGTCCAGGTGATCGTGGAGCCGTTGGCGCCGGTCGTGGGGAGGGCGAGGTTCGAGGTCACGTTCGAGGTGTCGCCGAGCGAGACGGCGGCGTCCTGGTTCGCGAGAACCGAGTGCACGGATGCGGCGCTCTGCTGCACCTGGCCGGCGGTGAGCGCGGAGGTCCAGACCTGCATGTCGTCGATGGCACCGGCCCAGTAGGCGTCCGCGCCGTAGAACGATTTGCCGAGGAAGCCGGAGAACGTGGACGTGCCGATCGCGGACGCGGCGGTGAAGGTCGTGCTGCCCTGGCCGACGAGAGCTCCGTCGAAGTAGGTCGAGACCGACTGGCCGCCCTTGACGACGACCGCCATGTGCACCCAGCGGTTCGCGGCGACCGGAGTGTTGCCTGCGGCCCGCACCTCGGAGCCGCTCTTGATCGCGCCGAAGCCGGCCGGTCCGCACTTCGTGGTGGAGAGGACGTGGGAGTCGACGCTGGAGCCGAGCGTGAAGGGCCAGGTGCAGTCCGGAGCACCGCTCCAGCGCAGCCAGGCGGACATCGTGACGTCCTGCGTGCCGGCGGGGATCAGGCCCGGCGCGATCCGGACGTGCGGCGCGGCCGACGTGCTCGATCCGCCCGGGAGCGAGAGAGCGCGGTCGGTGGAGGCGCCGGAGGGACCCGCGACGCTGGTCGCGCCGGAGTTGATCAGGGTGCCGGGGTGGTTGCCCGGAGCGGAGTCGGCGACGACGGCTCCGTTGGCGAGCGTCGCACCGATGCCGTCGAACGAGTACTGCAGCGCGGGAGCGGGGACGGTCTCTGCGGCGCCGGCGGCGCCGATCGGTCCGAGGACGCCGCCGAGGCAGGCGATGGCGAGCGTCAGCGCGGCGCCCGCTCGGGGGAGGCGTGAGCGCCGGGTGCGCTCCTGCCGGGGGGTTCGTGACATGGGGGGTCCTTCAGGTGAGGGGTCGGAGGGGGAGGACGGAGCCCGCGCGATCGGCCGGCGGAGTGGTGAGTCCGGCGTCCGTCTGGCGGGGAGGGAATCGCCGGGAGGCGGCCCGGGACGCGGGCCTGGCGACCCGTGATCGGGAGGCGGAGGTCGACGTGCGTGCGAGGACGGGACGTCGCGCGCTGCGGGCGCCGACCGCGGTCACCGCGTGGGAGGTGTCGGCGGGGCCGACAGTCATCGGCGCCGGGCGTGGGCCTGCGGCGGGAGGGTGCGGCGGGAGGGTGGTGCTGTCGTCATCATCGACGTTCCTCTCAGGTTCGCCTTCGAACCGGTCGGAGTGGGACGCGAGGCGCGAGGACGCGCTTGCCCACTTCAGGTGACACCGTACCGACTTTTGTTAACGGTAACAATGGCGGATTCCCGGGCGATGCCGCAGTGACGGCGGGTGTGAGCGCTCTCTCCCTGCGAGCACGGGGATCCGCGTGGACGGATCACCCTCGCCCGGCGGGGCTCGGACCGGATCCGCTCGAGACCGGCACTTGACACCGGCTCCGCGACCGGTCGATGGTTGTCCACGTCAACATGCAGGTCGTGATCAGCTTCCCATCCCACTCGGAGCGTCGGCGCTGACGCGTCCCGCGGCGGGACGACCGGATCACCATCCCGGTCGCTCCGGCGCATCCTCTGCCGTGCTCCGATCCCTTCGGACACGGCTCCTTCCTGCGACCCTCATCCGCGTCCCTTCGGGGACGCCGGATGTCTGTGAAAGGCACCCATGTCCCGGACAACGAAGTCCCACCCCTCCAAGCGCCTGATCGGCGCCCTGATCGCGGCCGTCGTCGGGATCACGACCTTCGGCATCAGCTCGCCCGCCTCTGCAGCCACCGCCCCGGTCGGCCTCGGATCGGCGCAGGAGATCCGCAACCAGCACAGCAGCATGTGTCTCGACGACTTCGACTTCGGCACTCAGCCCGGAGCCGAGGTGCGGCAGTGGAGCTGCACCGAGGGGAGCAACCAGCGCTGGCAGGTCACCGACCTCGGCACCGGCTACGCCGAGATCAAGAACACCTTCAGCAACCTCTGCCTCGACAACTTCGACTTCGGCACCACCCCGGGCTCGGACGTGCGGCAGTGGAGCTGCAACGGCAGCACCGCCCAGCAGTGGCGGATCACCTCCGTCGGCGGAGGCTACGCCGAGATCGCCAATCGGCACAGCGACCTCTGCCTCGACAACAAGGACTTCCGCCAGCTCGACGGCTCCCCCATTCAGCAGTGGACCTGCACCGGCTCCAAGGCCCAGCGCTGGGCACTGACCGATCCGACCGTGCAGAAGATCACCTGGACGCTGAACCGCGTCGCGAGCCCGACCGCTGACGAGGCCGACGCCTACGCCCGCATCACCGACGCGATGGACCGCGCCGTGGCCCGCTACAACCGCCTCAGCAACATCTCCCGCTCCCTGACCGTCTCGTACAGCCCCGGAACCCCGACGGCCGATGCGAACATCTACGGCCAGATCCGCTTCGGCAAGGAGCGCGTCTACATGGTGGAGGGCACCGCCATGCACGAGATCTCGCACACCGTGGGCTTGGGCACGTCGACCACCTTCAACACGAACTGCGAGAACAGCAGCTGGGACTCGGCCCTGGCACTGCTGCGCACCTGGGACGGACCGGACGCGACAATCCAGTGCACCCCGGGTCACATCTTGAACTACGGCCTCAACTACAACAGCGAGTTCAGCCAGCTGAACCTCGAGCGCCACGTGAAGCTGGTGCAGTCCATGCTCAGTGACGGCATGTAGCCGTCACTCGAGGCACGCCCGAACGAGCATCCTCGCCGCCCCTCGCGGGCGGCCGGCGCCGGCGGGGCGGGGAACCAGAGCCTTCCCCCCCGCCGGCGCCGCATGCCCCGATGTCTCCCTCCGGAGGCGCGGGGCAGCGGAGCGCTCGGGAGTCGAGGAGGGCCCCTCGACCGGGTGGTCGCAGCCGACGTGCCGGACGCCGCACCCTGGGGAGGGGGCGTCCGGCACGTCTTCCTCGTGTCGGCGCCGTCCGGTCCGCCGGACCCCCCGGAGGCGCATGACGGGCGGCGTCTGCGGGCGCTAGCGGTTCTGCTCGACGGTGCTCGGCGCGGTCCGGTGCGTCTCCGGCGCCTCCGTGCCGACGGGCTCCGCCTCCCCGCTCGCCGCGGCCTCCCGCAGGTACTGCGCCGACATGACGCGGTAAGAGCGGGTGAGCATCGCCGCGCCGGCCGCGATGATCATGACGACTCCGCCGACCAGGAACACCAGCGCGATCCCCCGGCCGATGCCGTCGCCCAGCAGCCCGCCGAACGCCGAGCGCCCGGCCGGCGACTCCATGTACGGGATGAGCGCGAACTCGGCGATCGGGGCGATGAGGAACGACGTGATCGGAGCGGCGGCCGACTCGAACGCCGCCGCGAAGCCGAAGACGCGCCCCTGGGTCTCGAAGGGGACGACCTTCTGGATCACCGTCTGCTCGGCGGCCTCGACCGCCGGGATCAGGGTCATGTAGATCCAGATGCCGCCGGCGTAGAGCCACCACCAGTCGCGGAGGGTGAAGACCGCGCCGATCAGGCCCATCGCCATCACGAGCAGCAGCATCGTCCGGATCGGGTTCCTCCCGAGACCGAACCTCGCGACGAGCAGACCGCCGATGACGAAACCGGTCGCCGTCACTCCGAGCACCACGCCCCACAGCTCGACCGGGAACAGCTCGAGGCCGTACGGGTCCATCAGCGCCATGTAGACGCCGCCGATCAGGTTGTTGAACGTCGAGAAGACGATGAGCGCGAACAGCCCGGTCGCCGCCCGCACCGCGGTGATGCTGCCGCGGAGATCGATCAGCGGCGCCCTCTCCCCCGTCGGCGCGGGCCGGTCCTCCGGGATGCGCAGGAAGAGGAGGTGCAGGAGCGCGGCGGCGGAGAGGCCGATCGCGATCACCAGCGTCCACCCCATGCCGAGCAGGCCGATGGCGAGCCCGCTGAAGACGCTCGTCACCACGAAGGCGAGGCCCTGGACCGTCCCGACGAGGCCGTTTGCGCGGGCGTGCCCCTCCACCGGGACCAGCAGGGTCACCGTCGTGGACAGGGCGATGTTGCGCATGTTCTCGATGACGGCGCCGAAGAGGATCGTTCCCGAGAACACCCAGAACCAGGGGGCGCGGAAGTCCAGGAGCGCCGCCTCGGGCAGCGCGAGGAAGAGACCGCCCGCGACGCCGAACGACACGAGCGTGACCGCCCCGGCGAAGACCATGACGCGGAACTTGCGGTGCCGGTCCACGATCGTGCCGAAGGCCATCGCGAAGACCGCGACGAGCAGCATGTAGGCGCCGCCGATGATCCCGGTCGCCAGGACGGAGCGCGTCTCGAGGTACACCCAGAACGTGAGCGCGAACCAGAGGAAGCTCGTCGTCACGTTCGCGACGGCGGTGTTGAGGAGGATCTGGTGGAAGTCGCGGAGCTTCGTCGAGGTGTCGGCGTCGGCTCCGGGCACGGGGGCGGTCGAGGACACGGCTTCCCTCCGCTCGCGACGGCGCCGTCGGTCCCGCGGCGGGAGTCGAGGGTCGTCGCAGCCACTGTAGGACCGCGCCGTCGGCGAGTCGAGAGGGGCCGGGCGTCCGGCGGGGATGCGCTGCCGCCTCCCGCGCGGACGCGGGCGCCGCCGCCCTCGCGACCCGGATCAGCGGGCCTCGGGGGCGGTGGCGCCGACGGGTCAGACGATGGCGGCGCGGAGGGCCGCGGCGGCCTCGCCGACGTCCGGGGCGCCGTAGATGGCCCCGCCCGCGACGGCCACGAGGGCGCCGGCGCGCTGCACCGACTCGATGGTGGCGGTGCTCACGCCGCCCGCGACCGAGAACGGCACGCCGGAGGACTCGCCGTCGCGCAGCAGGGTCTCGAAGGTGAAGCCCTCCTCCGCCTGCTCGTCCAGACCGGCGTGCATCTCGACGAACTCGGCGCCGAGGGCGACGACCTCGCGGGCGCGGGCGGCCTTGTCGGGCACGCCGATGAGGTCGACGACGACGCCCTTGCCGTGCTTCCTCCCGGCGGCGATCGCGCCGGCGATGGTGCTGTCGCCGGCGACGCCGAGGACCGTCACGAGGTCGGCGCCGGCCGCGAAGGCCATGTCGGCCTCGAGCTCGCCCGCGTCCATCGTCTTGAGGTCGGCGAAGACCGTCTTGTCGGGGTGCGCCTCCTTGATGGCGGTGATGGCGGAGAGGCCGGCGCTCTTGATGAGCGGGGTGCCCAGCTCGAGGATGTCGACGTGCGGGGCGGCGGCAGCGGCGAGCTCGAGGGCGGCGTCGGTGCTGAGTGTGTCCATGGCGAACTGGAGCTTCACGGGGTTCTTCTTCCTGTCGAGGTGGGGAGTCGGGTCATTCGAGGTTCGCGTGGCGCGGCCAGAGCTCGTCGGCGCTGTCGCCGCGGCGCTGCCAGAGCGCGTGGAACAGGGCGTCGCCGGTGAGCACGACGACCTGCTCGAAGAGCCCGCCGGAGTACTGCGCCGAGGCGGCCCCGGAGCGGTCGAGCTTGTCGGCGGCGGGCACGACCACCACGGCGGAGGCGAGCCCGGCCAGCGGGGAGTCGGCGGCGGTCGTGATCGCCGCGACCCGCGCTCCGGCGTCGACGGCGGCCTGCGCGGCGCGGACGATGCCCCCGGTGGTGCCGGAGCCGCTCGCGGTGAGCAGCACGTCGCCGCCGCGGATCGCCGGGGTCGTCACGTCGCCGACCACGTGCACGACGAGTCCGAGGTGCATGAGGCGCATGGCGGTCATCCGCAGGGCGAGGCCGGAGCGGCCGGCGCCGTGGACGAAGACGCGGTCGGCGCCGGCGAGCAGCTCGAGGACGGGCTCGAGCCGGTCGGTCGTCAGCGAGGCGGTCGCGGCGGACACCTCGGCGGCGATCACGGCGAGCGCCTCTGCGGGGTCGGTGGTGCGGTCGTCAGCGGGCATGGGTCCACAGTGCGCCCGGCGACCGGATCCGCGCGCCACCTGATCGAGGAGGTCCGCCTACCCGATCGGGTGGGCGGTGCCGCTCGCGGGTAGGACGGGTAGGTTCGGGGGATGGATCCCGCCGAGTCCCCCGCCTCCCGCACCCTGCTGCAGCAGCACGCCCGCACGGTGGCCGAGCAGGCCGACCGGCACGCGGTGGCGCTGGAGTCGGTGCTCGCCGCCCTGCGCGCCGAGCGCCTCGACGACCGTGCGGCCCGCACCGTCGCGATCGACATCGCCGCGAACGCCCTGGTCGAGCTGCGCACCGCCTCGGACGAGCAGCGCAGCGCGATGCTGGAGCCCGTCGTGGGCGCGTTCGCGCGGCTCCGGAGCGACCTGCGTCCGCTCGTGCGCTTCGGCGACCTCGACGTGCAGTTCGTCGAGCCGCCCGCCACCGGGCGCGCCCTCCCCGGCGAGGTGGCGCACGCCGCCCGCGCGATCGTGCGGAGCGCCGTGCTGGCCTTCGTGGAGTCGGAGCAGACGCGCCGGGTGCGGATCCAGTGGGACTGCGACGGGCTCAACCTGCTCATCGAGATCCGCGACGACGGCCGGGGCGAGCTGACGACCCGCGACGACGCCCTGCGCCCGATCGCCGAGCGCGTCCGCGGGCTCGACGGGGAGCTCTCGGTCGCGTCGACCGCGGGCTGGGGGTCGACCCTGTCGATCCGCCTCCCCCTCGATCCGCCGGCGCAGCCCGACGGGCTCGACCTCGCCGAGCTCAGCGCCCGCGAGCGGGAGGTGCTGAACCTGATCACGCTCGGCGCCTCGAACCAGCGGATCGCGGACGACCTCGGCATCAGCGGCAACACCGTGAAGTTCCACGTGTCGAACCTGCTGCGCAAGGCCGGGGCCCGCACCCGGGCGGAGCTGGCGGCGCTGGCGCGCTGATCGATCGGGGTGCCCCGCCCGGCAGCACGGCCCTGACAGACCCCCCGGATGCACGGACGGGCCGCGGCGGCCGCCGAGGGTCCCCCCTCTGTGGCGCCGCGGCCCGTCCGGCCGATCAGCGCGTCCCGATCACTCGCTCCGGAGCAGCCCGAAGCGGAACCGGCCGGAGCCGTCGAGCGTGTCGTCGATGCCCGAGATCGTGGAGGAGGCGATGACGGTCTCCGTGCCCTCGAGGAGCGGCACGGTGATCGCCTTCTCCGCCGCGAGGCGCTGCGCCTCCTCGATCGCCGCGGTGCGCTCGTCGCCGGGGGCCAGGCTCCGCTCGCGCAGCACGACCTCGTTGTAGGCGTCGTCCTTCACGGCGGCGCCGAGGATGGAGGGGGCCTCGTCGGTGCCGTAGAGCAGGTTCAGGTAGTTGTCCGAGTCCGGGTAGTCCGCGAACCAGCCCTGCTGGTAGAGCGGGTAGGAGGTCGACTTCTCCTTCACGTACTGCGTCCACTCCGTCGACTGCAGGTCGACCGTGAACAGCCCGCTGCGCTCGAGCTGGTTCTTGATGAGCGCGTACTCGTCCGAGGTGCTGGAGCCGTAGTGGTCGGTGTTGTACTGCAGCTTGAGATCGACGGGACCGGTGATCCCGGCCGCCTGGAGCGCGGCGGCGGCCTCGTCCGCGCTGGGACCGCCGCTCCCGTCGCCGAAGGCCTCCTCGTACGCCGGCGTCGATCCGGTCAGAGCGCTGGGGACGATCGAGTAGACCGGCGCGTAGGTGCCCTTGTAGACCTGGTCCGACAGCTCGTCGCGGTCGATCAGGTCGGCGACGGCGGTGCGGACGGCGAGCGCCTTGTCGGCGTCGGCCTCGGAGGTCGCGGAGCCGTAGGGCATGGTCTCGGGGTTGAAGACCAGGAAGCGCATCTCGGCACCGGGACCGGAGTGCACCGTCAGGCCCTCCTCGCCGCGGAGGTCCTCCGTGTCGGTCGCGTTCAGCGTGCGGTAGGCGACCGCGATCTCGCCGCGCTGGATGTCGAGCTTGAGGTTGCTCTCGTCCGCCTAGTAGCGGACGATCACGGACTCGTTGGCGGCGGCGCCGAGGAGGCCGTCGTAGGAGTCGTTGCGGGTGAGCTGCACGAGCGAGTTCAGCGTGTAGCTCGTGATGGAGTACTGCCCGTTGAAGGCGTCGCCGGCGACGATGTCGTCGTCGGTGGTGAGGGAGTCGGCCGAGAAGACGTCCTCGTCGACGATCGCGGCGGCGGGGCTGGTGAGGATCTGGGGCCAGAGGGCGTTGTCCGGGGTGGCCAGTGTGAAGACGACGGTGGAGTCGTCCTCCGCCTCGACCGAGACCATGTCCGAGAGCAGCGACGAGGGGCCGTTCGGAGCGGCGATCGCCACCTGGCGCTCGAAGGTGAAGACCACGTCCGAGGCGGTGAGCGGATTGCCGTTGGCGAAGGCGGCGTCCTCGCGCAGGGCGACGCGGTAGTGGGTGGGGTCGGTGAACTCGGCCGAGGCCGCGAGGTCCGGCACGGGATCCGTCGATCCGGGGGCGGAGGTCAGCAGCCAGGAGAAGACCTGGTTCTGCAGCGTCGCCGAGCCGAGATCCCAGGAGCCGGCGGGATCCAGGGCGGTGACCTTGTCCGTGGTCCCCAGGAGGATCCCGGGGGCGCCTGGGCGCCGGTGGTGCCCGGCGAGCAGGCGGTGAGGGCGACCGGCGTCGTGCCGTCGCGGTTCCGGCTACTCGAGCAGCTTGCCCGCAGTGGCGACCTCGCCGCTGATCAGCGCCTGGATCTCCTCCGGCACCGCGGGGATCTCCTCGCGGGTGATCCCCGTGGAGGGCGACCAGACGAGGTTCACCTGGAGGGCCGGGTCGATGTCCGGGTAGTCGCTGCGGTTGTGGCAGCCGCGGCTCTCCCGGCGCTCGAGGGCGGCCTCGAGGGTGGCCCGCGCGGCCATCGCGGCCGACTTGAGGTCGAAGGCGTGGGCGAGGTCCTGGAAGCCGGCGATGTCCGGGTGCACGCCGATGTCGGCGATGCGCGCCTCGATCGCGTCCAGCTCGGCGAGCCCGGCGAGCAGGCCCTCCTCGTCGCGGACGACTCCGGCGTGCTCGGTCATCGTGTTGCGGATCGCGCGCTGCAGGGCGCGGACGTTCTCGGTGCCGTCGGCCGCGAGCAGGCCGGCGATCTCGTCGCGGGCGACCTGGACGGACGCGGCCGAGCGCGTCTGGGCGGTCAGTGAGGCGGAGTACTCCGCCGCCGCCTGACCGACGATGCGGCCGAACACCAGCAGCTCGATCAGCGAGTTGCCGCCGAGGCGGTTGGCGCCGTGCAGTCCACTGGAGGCCTCTCCGATCGCGTAGAGCCCGGGGACGTCGGTGCTGTGGTCGTCCGAGCGCACCCAGACCCCGCCCATCGAGTAGTGCGCCGTGGGCGCGATCTCGATCGGGTCCTTCGTGATGTCGAGCATCTGCAGCTCGAGCATCGTCTGGTACACCCGCGGCAGCCGGGTCATGATCGTCTCGCGCGGCAGATGCGAGACGTCGAGCCAGACCCCGCCGTTGGGCGTGCCGCGACCCTCCTTGATCTCGGTGTAGCAGGCGAGGGCGACGCGGTCGCGGGTCGAGAGCTCGAGGCGCTCGGCGTCGTACTTGCCCATGAAGCGCTCGCCGAGGCCGTTGCGGAGGATGCCGCCCTCGCCGCGCGCGGCCTCGGAGATCAGCGTGCCCGCCGCGTTCTCGGGCTCGATGATGCCCGACGGGTGGAACTGGACGAGCTCGGGGTCGCGCAGGCGCCCGCCGGCCTCGACGGCCAGGCGGAACGAGTCGCCCGTGTTCTCGTCCCGACGGGAGGAGGTGCGGCGCCAGATGCGGTTGTGCCCGCCCGCGGCGAGGATCACCGCATCCGCGTGGATCAGGTAGCGGGTGCCGTCGACGAGGTCGAAGCCGTAGGCGCCGAACACGGCTCCGTCCTCGTTGACGAGGATGCGCGTGACGTACACGGTGTCCAGGATCGGGATCTCGAGCTGGGCGGCCCGGTTGACGAGCGTGCGCTGGATCTCGAGGCCGGTGTAGTCGCCCGCGAAGGCGGTCCGGCGGTAGGTGTGCGCGCCGAAGAAGCGCTGCGAGATGCGGCCGTCGTCCTCGCGGGCGAACGGCATGCCGTAGCGCTCGAGGTCCTGGATGCCGCGGGCGGCGTTGGAGGTGACGATCTCGACCGTGTGCGGGTTGGCGAGCTGGTAGGACTCGGTGATGGTGTCGGCCGCGTGCTGCTGCCAGCTGTCGTCGGGGTCCATCGTGGCGAGGGCGGCGTTGATGCCGCCGGCGGCGAGGGAGGTGTGCGCGTCCGACTTCGAGCGCTTGCCGAGCGCGAGGACGTCGACGCCCGCCTCGGCGAGCTCGATCGCGGCGCGCAGGCCCGATCCGCCGGTGCCGATGACGAGGACGGAGGTGGAGATCCGGCGCTCCGGTGCGGTGGTCTCTGAAGTGGTCATGCCTCCACGCTAGGCACGGCACTTCGATTACTCCAATGCATAATGCTGGGCACGGCCATGCGCATAGGGTATGCATGTGGATCTCGAGCAGCTCACCGGATTCGTCGAGGTCGCCCGCCTCGGCAGCTTCACCCGCGCCGCCGAGGAGCTGCATCTCGCGCAGCCCTCGCTGAGCCGCCGGATCGCCGCGCTGGAGCAGGACCTCGGCTCCGAGCTCTTCCACCGGGCGCGTTCCGGCAGCACCCTCACACCGGCCGGGGAGCTGCTGCTGCCGCTCGCCCGGCGCATGCTCGCCGACGCCGGATCGGTGCGCCGCGAGCTGGCCGAGCTGGCCGGACTCGAGCGCGGCCGGGTGCGGTTCGGCGCGACGCCGACGCTCTGCATCAGCCTCGTCGCGGAGGTGCTGCACGCGTTCCACTCCGCGCATCCCGCCGTGGAGCTGCACCTCGCCGAGGACGGGTCGCGGAGCCTCTTCGACCGGCTGGCACGGGGCGAGCTCGACCTGGCGCTGGTGACGACCTCGACCGCGGCCGCTCCCGGCGCCTTCACGGTGACGCCGCTGCTCGTCGAGGAGCTCGTCGTGGTCTCCTCCGCCGCGGAGCCTCCCCTCGCCGCGACCGGCGCGCTCGACCTGGCGGCGGTCGCCCGCCTCCCGCAGATCGTCTTCAACTCCAGCTACGACCTGCGCCGCACGACCGACGCCGCGTTCGCCGCCGCGGGCCTGGAGCCGGACGTGGTGCTGGAGGGCGCCGAGATGGACGCGGTTCTGCGCTTCGCCGAGCGGGGCATCGGGGTCGCGGTCGTCCCGGCGATGGTGCTGCAGGGGCGCCCGGGGCTGCGCTCGATCCGCCTCGAGGAGCCGACGCTCGAGAAGCCCACCCTGACCCGGACGATCAGCCTTGCGCGCCCGGCGGACCTCGCGCCGACCGCCGCGGCGCGGGTCATGCAGCGCACCATCGCGGCGACCGCCCGCGCCTTCGCCGCCCAGGCCGGCGGAACGATGCGCCTGGCCGACGCCCGCTGACCGAGCTGGGGTCTCGAGGCGCCGCTGCTCGACCAGCAGTACGGCGAACATGCTGATCGAGCAGCCCCGGAGGCGTATCGAGATCTCCCCCGCACGCGCAGGAGCGCCCCCGGCCCCGCAGGGCCGGGGGCGCTCCCCGGTGGTTCAGCCGTGCGCTACGAGCACGGGCGCGCCGCGTACGGAGCGCTCACCTCCGTCTCGACGGGGGCGCCGTTCATCGTGGCCGTGGCCTCGACGGTCACCGCACCGGCGGGCAGGTTCGCCTGACGGGTGGTGAAGGCGTGCGACACGGTCTTGCCGGGCGCCACCGAGGTGAACGACTTCGTGCCGGACGTCGACGTGAAGGTCACGCCGACGGGGACGTCGGAGCCGTTGCTCGCCTGGACGGTGACGATCGCCTTGCCCGCGATGCAGCGGGTCGCAGCGCTCGCCGTGATGTCGAGCGCCGGAGCAGCCTCGCCCTCGGTGAAGGCGAAGGTGTCGAGCTCGAACAGGTCGCCGGAGGGTCCGGAGTAGCTGAAGTACACGTCGTGCACTCCCGTCGCTCCGGTCAGCGCTGCGCTGACGTCGGTCCACTCGCCGGTCGTCCCGTTCACCGCGACGGTGCCCGCGACGGGCCCGGTCTCGGAGTCGAGGCGGACGGTGACGGTGCCGCCGGCCTGCAGCGCCTTGGCCTTCGCGGTGAACGTCGCGGCTCCGGTGTCCCCGAAGTCGACGGCCGACAGCGCGGTCCAGTCGCCGTTGTCGAGGTCCTTCAGCACGAGGTTCTGCGTCGCGCCCGCGGCGGGGGTGCCGAGCGGCGCCGTCGCGATGCCCTTGCTCCAGCCGATGGTCTCGGCCGGGAAGGAGCGGTACGGATCGAAGTCCTTCACCTGGTCGACGCCCTTGTAGTCGCCGACCACCTGCTGCACCGTGCCGTCGGCGTTGAACTGCAGCTCCTGGATGTGCGGGCTGCGGTACCCCTGGGTGGTGTCGCCGTTGATCCGCTTGTTGAGCGTCGGCGCGTGGTAGGTGAAGTAGTACTTGCCGCCCAGCTCGAAGACCGACTGGTGATTGTTGCCGCCGGTGCCGGCTCCGAAGAAGCGGCTCTGGTTCGGGAACATCACGCCGGCGTAGTTCTCCTTGGGCCAGGACATCGGGTCGTCCGAGATCATGTAGCCGATCTCGCCGCCGCCCGGGTAGCCGGGCTCGCGGGTCTGGTTGCC
The DNA here is from genome assembly GCF_002932775.1 of Rathayibacter sp. AY1B8. NCBI lineage: Bacteria > Bacillati > Actinomycetota > Actinomycetes > Micrococcales > Microbacteriaceae > Rathayibacter > Rathayibacter sp. AY1B8. Next base: position 46,901 of record NZ_PSWJ01000011.1, read on the forward strand.
GCCGAAGTCGTTGCCGCCGAAGTGGGACGAGTACGAGAGGTAGTACTTGTCCTGGCGCTTGAACACCTGGGCCGCCTCGAACGCGACGGGCGCGTCCACGACGGCGGAGGTGCCCTGGGTCGAGATCATGTCGTCGCCGAGCTCGATCACGCGGATGTTCTTCGGGTTGTTGAAGCGCTCGGCCGCGGGGAGCGCGGTCGAGGCGGGTCCGCCTCCGAAGAACAGGTAGCCCTGGCCGTCGTCGTCGACGAGCGGTGCCGGGTCGAACTTCCACGCGACCGCCTCGGCGCCCGGGGTGGACGCGTTGATGAGCGTGGAGGTGCGCTGGCTGGTCCACGGACCCACCGGCGAGTCGCCGGTGATCACGTTGCTGGAGCCGCCGCCGTTGGCGTAGTAGAGGAAGTACTTGTCGACGCCGTTCACGGTCTTCTTCGCCATGCCGGGAGCCCACGAGTTGCCGGTGTAGGGCGCGACTCCGGTGGAGCCGGCGACCTGGATCTCGCCGTGGTCGGTCCAGTTGACGAGGTCGTCCGAGGAGATCACGGTGATCTGGTTGATCTTGCCGTAGTCGATGCCCGCCGAGACGCCCGTGGCGGGGTTCGGAGCGTAGCCCTGGGTGTCGTTCGTCATGTACATGTACACGCGGCCGTTCTCGACGAAGCCGAAGCCGTCGGCGCCGAACTTCCAGCCCATGAGCGGGTTGTGGTCGCCCGGGATCTTGCCCACGACCTCGATGGTGCGCGAGGCGGGCGCGGGCGGCGCCGCTCCGACCAGCGAGACGTCGTCGAGCTTGTAGTCCATGAGGTGCGTCTCGGGCGCGGCCGAGGGAGTCGCGGTCCACGGCGTCTCGAAGAAGAGGCGCGCGGTCGCGACGCTCTGCCCGGCGGGGATGGTGAACGATCCGTTGATCGTCGCCCACTGCCCCTTCGTGGCGGTGACGCTCGCGAGGTTCGTGTAGGTGCCTCCGCCGTAGTGCATGGTGGCGAAGAACTGCTTGGTCGCGGGGCTCGCGGCGTTCTCGTACTTGATCTGCGCCTTGACCTGGTAGGTCTGGCCGGCGACGACCTTGCCGCTGAGGTCCTGCATGGCGCCCGCGCCGGTGGTCGTGCGGCCGGTGACGAGCGCTGCGGCGGTGCCGGTGCGCGCGTCCGTGGTCGTCGCGATGGCGCCGGCGTCGGCGGCGTTGCCGTTGTTGACGAACCAGCTGCTGATGCCGCTCTCGAAGCCGCCGTTGACGATGAGCTCCGCCTCAGCGGCGGACGAGGTCTGGGCGGCGAAGGGTGCCACCAGGAGCGCGGTCAGCGCGGCCGTGGCCAGCAGCCTCAGCCGCAACCGCCCCTTCGGAGCGGCTTCTCGTTGTGGTGATCTCACGGATCCTCCTTGATCGTGTCGTGCAGGAGATCGTCGGCGACGGGTGCCGCTGACGCGTTCGGGGGCGGGGGCGGCCGCGCGGGCCGCCCCCGGAGTGCTCAGCCGCAGGACGCGGCCGGGTGGGGCGCTCTCACCGTGGTCGTCACCGGCTCGCCGTCGAGGGTGGCGGTCGCGGTCACGACCACCTCGGCGGCGGGGACCGAGGCCGCCCGCGTGGTGAAGGCGTGGCTCGTCGTGGCGCCGGGTGCGAGCGCGGCGACCGTCTTCGTGCCGGAGGCGCTCTCCATCCGGAGGGCGACGGGCACGTCGTCGGCGTTGGTCGCCCGCACGGTCACGACGACCTTCCCCGCGATGCAGCGGGTCGCGGCGGCGGCGGTCACGTCGAGCGACGCCTCCTTCAGCGTCCCGAGGCGGGCCAGCTGGTAGCTGAGCGCGCGCTCCGGGGCGTCGATCTGGTTCTGCGTTCCCGCGGTTCCGACCGCCTGCGCCTTCGCGAGGACCGACTGGAGGTCGGACCAGGCGTCGGCCGGGTAGTCGTCGGAGCGGAGCGTCGCCGCGTGAGCGACGGCCGCGTCGAGCTGCGAGCGGTCGAGCGCCTTCCCCTCCGAGGAGAGGGTGTCGCTCAGGAGGAACTCGTCGACGTCGACGTGGCCGCCGGCGGTCTTCGTCGCGTAGCTGAACAGCCCGAGGCGGTGGCCCATGAAGTGCGTGAGCTGACCGTCGAGGGTCTGCGGGCCGACGCGGCTGCCGAGCTTCGTCCAGCTCGTCCCGTCGAGGCTGTACGAGAAGGTCGTCCAGAGCTGTCCGGCCGGGGCCGAGAGCTCGAGGTCGGCCTTCAGGCGCACCTGCGAGGCGTCGCCGAGGGCGGCGGTGGTGCCGGGGAGGAAGGACTCCACGGCCGCCTGGTCGAACGTGGTCGCGAACGGCTGGCTGCGGTTCACGACGCCGACGGTGGTGACGCCGTCCACGCGCTTGACCGCGACGTAGGAGAAGCCGCGGTTGTAGGCCGCGAGGCCGGCGACGTCGCCGTCCTTCATCCCGGAGACGTCGAACGCCGCCTCCGCCGACTGCTTCGGAGCCACGATGCGCTGGGAGAGCGTGTTGCGCGCCTCCTCCAGGTACGTCATCTCGGGCGAGCCCGAGAGACGCGTGTGCGCGGCCGTTCCGCTGAGCACCTTCCCGTTGGTGAGGCGGAGCCAGCCCTCGCGCTCGGTCAGCGACCAGTAGCGGTTGTCGGGGGCGTGGTTCCACTGCCAGGGGAGGGCGAGGGTCGAGCCGTTCGGCTCGATCTCGGCGGCCGTCGGGCGCTCGAGGGTGGGAGCGGCGCCGACGAGCGAGACGTCGTCGAGCAGGTACTCGGTGCTCGAGGACGCCGGCTGCGGATTGCCCCACGGCGTCTCGACGGCGAACTTCACGCTGCCGACGTTCGCGGTCTCGGGCACCGTGTAGGTCCCCGTGATCGTCGTCCACTGCCCCTGCGTGACGGCGGCGGAGGCCATCGTCACGGGTCCCGCGCCGAAGTCGGCGCAGAGGTTGAAGCGGACCGACGCGGGGCCGGTCGTGTACTTCACCTTCGCGGACACGGTGTAGGTCACGCCGCGCTGCAGCTTGTTCGCGAGCACCTGGCTCGGGCCTGAGCCGTTGAGCGTGCGGGTGCCCACGCGGAGCGCGGCGGTGCCGGACGCCGGGTCGGTCGTGTCGGCCGACAGCGTCGCGCCGAACTGGCCGGCCCACGGCGCCGTCCCCGACTCCGCTCCCGGGTTCTGGAGCAGCTGCACGCCGAGCAGCGACGCGTCGTAGGCGGGCGCGGGCGGGATCGTCCACGACTCGTCCTGGTAGGCCTTCGCCGGGGCGTCGTTGTCGAAGTCGTCCGAGACGACGATGCTCTTCTGCCGCTCGAACAGCTCCTCCTCGGGGCTGAGGCGGATCGGCTTTGGGAAGCTCCCGCCCACCGGCACCGAGCCGTTCGTCCCGAACGTCGGCCAGCCGTCCTTCCACGTCGCCGGGATGAGCCCGGGGATGCGGCCGGTCGGGAAGCTGTCGCGGAAGAACATGCCGTGCCAGGCGGTCGAGCCGTCCTCCTTCGCGATCGGCACGAGGCTCCCCTGGGCGAACCCGCTGGAGTTCAGCACGCCCTTGCCCTCGTAGGGGTTGCTGCCGTCGGCGGTCGCGTAGCGGCCCAGCAGCTCGGACGAGCGGAACAGCGCCACCTGGCGGCCCTGGCCCGAGGGCCAGGTGATGATGACGATGTAGTACTGCCCGTCGATGTACTGCACCTGCGCGCCCTCGAACAGGCCGCCGAGGTAGCCGGCTCCCGGGTAGTCCGAGGTGCGGAGGATGTTCGGGTACTCGGCGACGACGGTCGTCAGGTCCTCGCTCAGCTTCACGGCGCTGGTGGATCCGGAGCCGTAGAAGATGTACGGCGTGCCGCCGTCCGCGTCGTCGAAGAAGAGCGACGGGTCGTGGAAGGCGCGGCCGAGGGCCGTGCGGGTCCAGGCTCCGTCCTCGATGTCGTCGGTCGAGTAGAGGTAGGAGCCGCCGAGGTTGTTGGTGTTGAAGACCGCGTAGTAGCGGCCGTCGTGGTACCGGAGCGACGAGGCCCACTGGCCGTTGCCGTAGGAGTTCTGCCCGTTCCGGAGCGAGAAGCGGTCGCCGATCTCGAGCCGGTCGAAGACGTAGTTGACGATCTCCCAGTTGACGAGGTCGTAGGACTTCATGATCGGGGCGCCCGGGCTGAGGTGCATCGTGGTGCTGATCATGTAGTAGATGTCGCGGCCCTCGTCGTTCTCGGACGCGGGCACGCGCTCGACGCTGACGTCGGGCACGTCGGCGTTCAGCAGCGGCACGGAGTAGGTGCCGTCGCCGCGGTCCGTCGACGTGTAGGAGGCCTTCGGCGACCAGGCGCCGGCCGCGGTCGCCGGAGCCGCGCCGGAGGCGAGCAGGCCCGCCGCGAGGAGGGCGCCGATCGCCGTGGAGGCGACTGCGCGCATCGGGGTCATTCGAACAGCGACAGCGTCAGGACGGAGGAGTAGTCGCCGGGGGCGACGTCGGCCTCGGTCTTCAGGGTGAGGCCCGCGGACACGGTCCAGGACCCGTCCGTCGCGGTCTCCTGCGAGTCGAGCGACAGCGCGAGCAGCTCCTGGTCGAACAGGCCCACGGCGTCGGCACCCTCGTCGAGGATCGTGTCGACCGGGTCGCCCTCGGACACGAGGCCCGACTCGCCGCCGTCCACGAGGACCGGCGTCCAGCCGAGGTGGTCGGAGGAGATGTCCTCCTGGTCCGCGTCGCCGGTGAAGGCGCTCGCCGAGCCGAGGACGTACCAGCCGGCTCCGGCCGGGATCTCGTCGACGGTCCGGGTGTCCGTCACGGTCACGTCGGGCAGCTGCCCCGTGAAGGCGCGCACGGTCGGGGTGGAGCCCTCCTCGGCGAGCGTGGCGGAGGTGCCGTCGATCGACATCGAGAGGGCGCCGGGCTGCTCCAGCTCCTCGATGCTGACGTTCACGTCGACGTCGTCGGAGCCGTACTCGGTGTCGGCGGCCGCAGCCGCGGCGGCGACGCCGGACAGGAGCAGGCAGCCGGCGAGAGCGGCGCCCGAGCGGACGAGCCAGAGGGGTCGGGGGGTGCGTCGCGTGGACATGGTGTTCCTCACTCGATCGGCATCGTCGCCGATCAGGTCGAGCGCCGGACGGCGCGGAGTGGTGGCGCGGCCCGAGGCCGCGAGAGGACGGAGCGCGGCGCAGCCCGAGGGGCGTTCGGCCGCGCCTGGAGCGCAGGACGCGCGGAGAGCGGCGGACGGCTCGTGCGCGGCGGCTTCCACAGCGTGGCCACGCGAGCTCCAGCTCTCGACCCCCTCAGCACTGAGGGGAGAAAGGCTGCCCGACACTCGTCTCTCTCGACTGCTGAGCTTTCCCTCAGCTAGTCTTGCGGGCAATGTTACCGGGAACATTCCCGATTGCAAGGACGTGTTCTCAACCGTCCGGAGCAGCGCAGCGAGGCGATCACCGCGTTCCGCCGCGGCCGGGCGGGGACGGCGGGAGGGGACGAGGATGTCCGCAGGGGCGGCGACGGCGGAGGCCGAGCAGGAGGTCGTGACGACGGAGTGCGCGGAGCGCTCGGGCGTCATCGGCGTGCTCCTGGGCGACTTCGAGCCGTTCGGCACGGAGGTGCTGCAGGGAGTGGCGACGGCGCTCCGGGGGACCCGGTTCGACCTCCTCGCCGGCAGCGGGGCGAGCCGCCGGGGCCGAGCGGGCTGGGAGCAGGAGTCCCTGCGGCGCCTCACCGAGGCGCACGTAGCGGGAGCGATCCTGGTGACTCCCTCCGGCGTGATCCCCTCGTCGGACCTGCCGCTCGTCGTCGTGGACCCGCTGACCGCGCAGACCGAGCTGCACTCGGTGGCGACCGACGACTTCGGCGGAGCGCAGCTGGCGACGAGCCACCTGATCGGGCTCGGCCACCGCCGCATCGGCTTCGTCGCGGGCCGCCCCGACCTGGAGTCGTCGCACCGGCGCGGCGCGGGCTACCAGCGGGCACTCGCGGACGCCGGCCTCCCCTACGACCCCGCGCTCGTACGGGTCGGCTACTACCGGCACGACCCCTCCCTCGCCGCCGCCCACGAGCTGCTGCTGCTGCCCGACCGCCCGACGGCGGTCCTCGCCGCGAACGACGCCTCCGCCATCGCCGTGATCGAGGCGGCCCGGGCGCTGGGCCTCTCGGTGCCGGGGCAGCTGTCGGTCGTGGGCTACGACGACGTGCCCGACGCCTCCCGGGTGGTCCCCGCGCTCACGACGGTGAGGCAGCCGCTGCACCGCGTGGGGCGCGCGGCCGCCCGGGCGCTCCTGACGCTGATCGACGGCGGGAGCGTGGCCGAGCAGCACGTGCGGCTGCGCAATAAGCTCGTGCTCCGCGGGTCGACGGCGCCTCCCGCCGAGGGCCCGCCGTCCGGCTGACTCCTCCCCCTCCCCCAGCCGGCGGGAATACGCTCGGCGCATGAACCAGCAGCGCACTCCGGTCACGGTCACGGTCACGGGAGCGGGAGGCGCCATCGGCTACGCGCTCCTGTTCCGCATCGCCTCGGGTCAGCTCCTCGGGCCGGACGTCCCCGTCCGCCTGAACCTGCTCGAGATCCCCTCCGGCCTCCGCGCGGCCGCGGGCACGGCGCTCGAGCTGCAGGACGGCGCCTTCCCCCTCCTCCGCGGGATCGAGGCGACGGACGACCCGGCCGCGGCGTTCGACGGCGCGAGCGTCGCCCTCCTCGTGGGCGCCCGGCCGCGCAGCGCGGGCATGGAGCGCGCCGACCTGCTCGCCGCGAACGCGGGCATCTTCGGGCCCCAGGGCGCCGCGTTGAACGCGCACGCCGCCTCCGACATCCGCGTGCTGGTCGTCGGCAACCCGGCGAACACCAACGCCTGGATCGCGCGGCGCAGCGCCCCGGACATCCCCGCCGGCCGCTTCACCGCGATGACGCGCCTCGACCACAACCGGGCGGTCGCGCAGCTCGCCGCGAAGCTCGACGCCCCCGTCGACGCGATCGAGGGCGTCGCGATCTGGGGCAACCACTCCGCCTCGCAGTACCCCGACGCGACGCACGCCACCGTCGGCGGACGGCCGGTGCCCGAGCTGGTCGACGCGGAGTGGCTGCACACGGAGTTCGAGCCGCGGGTCGCCAAGCGCGGCGCCGAGATCATCGAGGTCCGCGGAGCCTCCTCGGCCGCGTCCGCCGCCTCCGCCGCGATCGATCACGTGCGCGACTGGGTCGACGGCACGTCGTGGACCTCGGCCGCCGTCGAGTCGGACGGCTCCTACGGGGTGGAGGAGGGGCTGATCTCCTCGTTCCCGGTCCGCTCCGTCGACGGCGAGTGGCGGATCATCGAGGGGCTCGAGATCGACGCGCACTCCCGCGCGCGGATCGACGAGTCCGTGCTCGAGCTGCGCGCCGAGCGCGACCAGGCGCTGGCGTTCCTCGCGTCCTGACGCGCCCCTCCCCGTCCTGTCGCCACGGGATGCCACTCCGGTGCGCCTCGCGCGACGTGTCGCGTACCGGAGCGGCATCTCGAGGAGGGGCTCAGCGGCGCTTCTCCGGAGTGGGGAGGGTGCCGGAGGCGCGGGCGGCCTCGTACCAGGCGTGCGCCTCCTCCTGGCGCTCCGCCTCGGCGCCGGTCGCGATCGCCGCGCGCACGTGCTCGGGCCCGTAGCCGAACGACGCGACCAGGTCGGCGGCGTGCGGGCGGATGCGGGCGAGCAGCCGGTCGATGTAGGACGTCACCGCGACCGCTCGCTGCGACGACAGGCGCCCGTGGATGAGGTACCAGTCGAGGTGCTTCTCGATCAGGCCCAGGCCGAACAGGTCGCGGAGCCAGGTGAGGACGGTGCGCGTGCCCGCGTCCTCGACGCCGGCGAGCGCCTCCGTGAACGCCTCCCACTGCAGCAGCTCGGCGTGCGCGCGCGCCGCCTCGATGAGCTCGCTCTGGTGTGCGTTGAACAGGCGGGCCGCCTCGTCGGAGGGCAGCTTCGACGCCGGGCGCAGCCGTGAGGCGATCCCCGCGACCATGCTCTCGACGCGGCCGGTGAGCAGCTCGCGCTGGTCCTCCCGCAGCTGGCCGACCGAGCGGGCCGTCGATCCGCGATCGGCGACGACCTGGGCCAGACGGCGCAGACCCGAGTTGTCGACGGTCGCCCCCGCGACCTGCGAGGCGGCGTACCGCGCGAGCTCCGCGGGCTGGGCGCCCTTGAAGCGGCGTCCGACGTCGGTCAGCAGGCGCTTGGCGACCAGCTGGAGGAGCACGGTGTTGTCGCCCTCGAAGGTCGCATACACGTCGAGGTCGGCGCGCAGCTGCGTGAGCCGGTTCTCCGCGAGGAAGCCCGCGCCTCCGCAGGCCTCGCGCGCCTCCTGCAGCGTGTCGAGAGCGTGCCAGGTCGAGAGCGCCTTCAGCCCCGCGGCGAGGGTCTCGAGGTCCTGCCGCGACTGCTCGGTGTCGTTCGCGCCGGAGAAGACCTCGTCGAATGCCGTCAGCAGCTTCTCGTGCGCGAAGGCGGCGGCGTAGGTGGTGGCCAGGCGCGGCAGGAGGCGGCGCTGGTGCCGCTGGTAGTCGAGCAGCACCTCCTCCCGCTCGCCGCCGCCGGTGAACTGGCGGCGCTGGTCGCCGTAGGTGACGGCGACCGTCAGCGCGATCTTCGCCGCGGCGACCGAGGCTCCGTCGAGCGAGACGCGGCCCTGCACCAGCGTGCCGAGCATGGTGAAGAAGCGGCGGCCCGGGCTCGCGATCGGCGAGGAGTAGGTGCCGTCGGCGGCGACGTCGCCGTAGCGGTTCAGCAGGTTCTCGCGCGGGACGCGGACCCCGTCGAAGTGGAGGCGGCCGTTGTCGATCCCGTTCAGACCGCCCTTGAGGCCGTCGTCCTCCCCGCCGACGCCGGGCAGGAACGCGCCCTGCTCGTCACGGATCGGGACGAAGAAGGCGTGGACGCCGTGGTTCACGCCCCGGGTGCCCAGCTGCGCGAAGACGACCGCCGCGCGCCCGTCCACCGCCGCGTTGCCGAGGTAGTCCTTCCAGGCCGCGCGGAACGGCGTCCGCAGCACGAACTCGCCGTCCTCGTAGGTGGCGGTCGTGGCGATCGATGCGACGTCGGAGCCGTGCCCGGTCTCGGTCATCGCGAAGGCGCCCGGGATCTCGAGGCTCATGATCCCCGGCAGCCACTTCTCGTGGTGCGGGCGGGTGCCCAGGTGCAGGACCGCGGCGCCGAAGAGCCCCCACTGCACGCCGGACTTGATCTGCAGCGACGGGTCGGCGGTGACCAGCTCCTCGAAGCCGGCGATGTTGCCGCCGTGGTCGGCCTCGCCGCCGAGGTCGACCGGGAAGGCGCGGTGCACGCCGCCCTCGGCCGCGAGCACGCGCATCTGCTCCGAGACGCGGAGGCGGTGCTCCTTCATCGGGAGGCCGTCGGTGCGGTGCAGCTCGGGACGGGCGGTCAGGGCGCGGCTGGCGAGGCGCTGCTCGCGCCAGGCGCCGAGCAGGGTCTCCCCGAGGGCGGCGACGTCGACAGCGGGGGCGCCGTCCTCGTCCAGGCGCGCGTCGACCTCGGAGCCGAGGGAGTCCACCGGCGGCGTGGGCGCGATGGAGCCCGAGCGGGAGCGCCGGGCCCGCGTGCGTCCGGTGGCCGCCCGGTCGGCGGCGTCGGCGGCGGAGCGGGGGTGGGGAGCGGTGCTGACCATGGTGTTCGTGTCCCTTCGACCGTCTGCGGTTCGGGCCGCTCCCGGTGCGTCGTGTGCCGACGGGCGCGGCAGCGGAGGCGGTCCTCGCACGGTAGGTCGCGCGGCGGCGCGGCGGAAACGTTCCGTCGCCCGGGCACAAACAGCGCCGGGCGGAGGCGGAAGCGCGTTGTCGGAACCGACCAGGCGGGGGCGGGGCGCGCGGCTCGTGCGCAGGACGGGCTGTCCCTGCGACGGGAGCGGAGAAGGGGGCGGCTCGTCCGTGTGCTGAACGGGCTGTCCCTACGGGCTGCTTCTGCGGAGGAGGGACGCCGCACCGGAGGCCGCCTCGCTAGTCTCTCGGCATGAGCGAGCCGCCGCTGCCTCCCCCTCCGCCCGCCCGACACCCGGCGGCCGGGCCGCCCGCGGACGTCGCGGCAGCGCCTCCCCGGACTCCGGGTGCGCCGCCCGTGGACGTCGCGGCCGCGCCTCCCGCGCCTCCGGCCGCGCCAGGATCCGGGGTTCCGCATGGGCGCCCGGTCCGCGTCTGGGACCTGGTGCTGACGATCGTGCTGATCCTCGTGGCCTCCGCGGTGACGCTGCTGCTGTCGTTCTTCGGGCTGTTCTTCGCGATGGCCAGCGACTCGTGCGGCGGATCGAACGCCTGCGACATCGGCCTGATCGAGGGCGGGGTGGTCCTCGCCGCAGGAGGAGTGTGGGTGCCGTTCCTCGCGGCGCTGGCCGTCTCGATCGTGCTGCTGGTGCGGCGGCGCATCGCGTTCTGGGTGCCGGTGGCGGGCCTCGCGGTGTCGTTCTGCTGCACGCTGCTCGGCGGGTGGATGGCGTCGACGGGCGCGGGCGGCTGAGGGCGCTCGCCGGTGCGTTGGGCCGAGGACGCTCGCGTCGGTGACGAGGTGGGCACGATCGTCGACGCTGACGCCGGAACGCGGTCGCCCGCGCCGGCGCCCGCCTCCGTCGCGGGCGGTGAACCGCGCGCCTCAGCGACGGATCAGTAGCTGTCCCAGCCGGGCTCCCAGTCGGGCTCGTCCGGCGGCACCCAGTCGTCCTCCGGCGGCTGCGCGGCGGACACCGGCGGACCGGACGACTCGCGGCCGAACGAGGGCTTCGCCCCTTGCGAGCGGGACGACCCGCCACGGGCGGCCGGCGCGCGGCGGGGAGCGGGAGCCTCCTCACCGGGTTCCGGGACGGCGATCTCGGGGCTCTCCCCCGCGACGACGGCGAGAACGGCCTCGCCGTAGGTGAGCAGCTTCTTCTGGCCGACGCCGCCGATGATGCTGAGCGCGTCCATCGTCGCCGGCTCGGCGGTCGCGATCTCGCGGAGGGTTGCGTCGTTGAAGACGATGTAGGCCGGGACCGCCTGCGCTCGGGCCTGCGCGGCGCGCCACTCCCGGAGCCGCTCGAACAGCGGCTGAGCCTCGCCCGACAGCTCGGCGACGGTGGACCGCCCGGAGCGGGAGGATCCGCTGGAGCGGGCCGGCTTCTCCGGCTCCTGCCGCAGCTCGACCTTCCGCTCGCCGCTGAGGACGGAGCCGGACGCGGGCGTGAGCACGAGCGTGCCGAAGCCGTCGTCGTTCACGCCGAGAAGGCCCTGCGCGAGGAGCTGGCGGGCGACTCCGCGCCACTGGGTGTCGCTGAGCTCGGCGCCGATGCCCCAGGTGGCGAGGCCGTCGTGCTGGTGCTGGGTGGTGCGCGGCGTGGTCTTGCCGCGGAGGACGTCGATGATGTGTCCGGCGCCGAACTGCTGATTGCGCTCGCGCTTGAGGCGGACGACCGTCGACAGGAACTTCTGCGCCGCGACCGTGCCGTCCCAGGAGGCGGGCGGCTCGAGGCAGGTGTCGCAGTTGCCGCAGGCGGTGCTCTCCTGGCCGAAGTAGGCGAGCAGGTTCACCCGGCGGCACTGGACCGTCTCGGAGAGCGCGAGCATCGCGTCCAGGTGCGCGGACATCCGCCGACGGTGCGCCAGGTCTCCCGGCGACTCGTCGATCATCCGGCGCTGCTGCACCACGTCCTGCAGGCCGTAGGCGAGCCAGGCGGTGGACGGCAGTCCGTCGCGGCCGGCGCGACCCGTCTCCTGGTAGTAGCCCTCGACCGACTTGGGCAGGTCGATGTGCGCGACGAACCGCACGTCCGGCTTGTCGATCCCCATGCCGAAGGCGATGGTCGCGCAGACGATGACGCCCTCCTCGCGCAGGAACCGCGACTGGGCGGCGGCGCGTACCCGCGAGTCGAGGCCCGCGTGGTACGCGACGGCGTCGAAGCCCGCCGAGCGCAGCGCCTCGGCCGTCGCCTCGACGCTCTTGCGGGAGAGGGCGTAGACGATGCCCGCGTCGTGCGCGTGCTCGCGCCGCAGGAAGTCGATCAGCTGCTTGCGCGGCTCGACCTTGTTGACGATCCGGTACTGGATGTTCGGGCGGTCGAAGCTCGAGACGAAGTGGCGGGCGGCGCCGAGGTGCAGGCGCGAGGTGATCTCGCGGTGCGTCGCCTCGGTGGCGGTCGCGGTGAGGGCGATGCGCGGGACGTCGGGCCAGCGCTCGGCGAGCTCGCCCAGTGCGAGGTAGTCGGGGCGGAAGTCGTGGCCCCACTGGCTGACGCAGTGGGCCTCGTCGATCGCGAAGAGGGCGATCCGGCCGCGGGCGAGGAACTGCTTCATGCCCTCGTTGCCCAGGCGCTCCGGAGCGACGTAGAGCAGGTCGAGCTCGCCGTCGAGGTAGGCGCGCTCGACGCGGCTGCGCTCGCCCGCGTCCTGGGTGGAGTTGAGGAACTCGGCGCGGACGCCGTTCGCGCGGAGGGCGTCGACCTGGTCCTGCATCAGCGCGATGAGCGGGGACACGACCACGCCGGTGCCGGGGCGCACGATGGCGGGGATCTGGTAGCAGAGCGACTTGCCGCCGCCGGTGGGCATCAGGACGACGGCGTCGCCGCCTCCGATGACCTGCTCGACGATGGCCTGCTGCTCGCCGCGGAAGGAGCCGTAGCCGAAGACCTTCTCGAGGATCGCCTGCGCCTCGGAGGATCCGGAGCCCGCAGCGCCGCTCGCCGCGTCGCTCCGGACGCCGCCGCGGGACTCCGCCGAGGGGTCGGCGAGCGGCGGGGCGGGGAGGGCTGTCGCGGTGGGCTCTGTCACCCGGGGAACTCTACCCGCCGCCTCCGACGCCGCCCCGGGGGTCCGGGGAACTGTGGAGAAGGGCCGCAGGGAGGGACCTGGGGAGGCGGCTGCAAGGAGCGTCGGGGGGCTTCTGCGGCGCCCGGATCAGAGGTCGGTGAGGGTTCGGGTGTCGCCGTCCCAGAAGCGGACGCCCGCGAGGCCGACGGCGAACGGCTCGCCGAGGAGGGGGACGGCGTCGCCGAGCTGCTCGGCGCGGAGGCGGCGCGAGACACTGATGTGCGGCGTCCAGGCGTCCCGGAGCGAGGTGTCGACGCCGCCCGGCACGAGGCGCGTGGCCCGGTCGTGCAGCGCGTCGAGGGCGGGCGAGCGGACCACTCCCCAGGCGAGGACGAAGCGCCCGGCGTGCGGGAAGAGGAGGACGGCGCCCAGGTCGGCCGTCGCCGGAAGCGGACCGAGCGCGCCCGGCTCCGGGGCGGTCAGCTCGGGCCCGGCGACCAGGGTGAGGTGCGGGCGGTTGCTGGCGGACGTGTGCAGCGCGAGGCTCGGGACGCCGGCCGCCTCGAGCGCCTCCCACTGGCCGCGGACGCGAGCCTCCGACTCCGGATCGAGGAGGACTTCGAGGCTGCGCATGTCCACATTCTGCCGCGGCTCCCGTGTGCGGGCCTTCGCGGGCGCGCGGCCACTCGCGGGCGCGCGGTCCTCGTCGGCTCCCGCGAGTGCGCAGGAGTCGTCGCACTCGCAAGCACGCAGGAGTCGTCGCACTCGCAAGCACGCAGGAGTTGTCGCACTCGCCCTCGACTGCGACGACTCTTGGAGACTCGACACTCGTCCACTCGAGCGACCCTCGAGTGCGCAGAAGTCATCGTGCTCGCGCTCGACTACGACGACTCTTGAGTGCTTGGCACTCGGCACTCGGCGCTCCCGCGAGTGTGCAGGAGTTGTCGCACTCGAGCTCGAGTGCGACAACTTTCGCGCACTCGCGGGGGCGAGGAGCGGGGCGGTGACGGGGAGCGGGGCGGGCACCGCCGGCCCCGCGCCCCGCCCCCGCGTCAGCCGATCGTCACGAGGGCGGCGAACAGCTCCGGCGCTCGGCGGTCGACGATCCGACCGCCGACGCGGATGCCCACCAGCGCGAAGACGGTGCCCAGCACGAGGGCGGCCGCCAGTCCGATCAGGCCGAAGGCCGGGTCGCCGCCGATGAGCGAGATCGCGCCGAGGACGATCGACGGGAGCGCCAGCAGGCCGGTCGCGGCCATGCTCCCCAGCATCACGACGCTCGAGATCATCCCGGAGCCCGGCGGCGTCTTCAGCGGGCTGTCCCCCGGCCCGGGCACGGGGTAGACGACGAGCGACGAGGCGACGCTCGACACTCCGAACCCGCTGAGCACGAGGGCCAGCGCCATGCCCAGCACGGCCGGGATCGCGTCGGCGCGTCCCGCGTACAGCGCGGTGCCCACCGCCACGACGACCACCGCAGGGACGCCGATGATCGCGGCGGCGACGACGCGACCGGCGCGGTCGGCCGACCCCGTCACTCCGGAGCTGACGTGCGCCGCCCAGGCGGTGCCGTCGTACGACACGTCGGCGCAGAGGGTCACGCCGAAGATCAGGCCGACGAGCACGGCCGAGAGCAGCACGAAGGTATCGCCGCCGCTGCCGATCGCGGAGTAGAACACCGCGAGGACGACGACGGCGGGGATGACGAGGAGCCCGCGGCTGTAGCGCGGGTCGCGCCACCAGTATCCGAGGGCACGCGCGGCGACGGCGCCGGTCGGGGTGCCGGGGAAGCGCCCGAACAGGCCGAGGCCCGCGGATCCGGAGGCGGAGTGCGCGCCGGACGCGGCGGGCTCCGCGAGCGCGTGCCGCAGCGCCCGGGCCCACGCCCAGACGAGGACGGCCAGCGTCGCGAGCCCGATCAGCAGGCGCGCGATCGCCGCGACCCAGTCGCCCGCGACGACGGATCCGGGGACGGCCCAGATCGCGCCGAGCGGCGACCAGCCGAGGGCGCCCGCGATCACGGGCAGGACGTCCAGGCCGTCGCGGATCACGTTGGTCAGGCCGAAGAAGAGCGGTCCGAGCAGGATGACGACGACGAGCACGACGCCGCCGATCACCTCGCGGTAGCGGCGGCTCGAGCCCAGGCCCGTGGTGAGCGCGCCGATCAGGCGGGACGCGACCACGCAGGTCGCGACGCCGATCACCGCGGCGACGAGGCCGGGCAGGATCCCGATCGGACGGCTCCACCAGGCGGCGGCGGAGGCGAGCGCCCCGAGCGTGGTCACCACGCCGGGGATGCCCGCGAGGCCCGCGGCGGCGAGCCCGAGGAGGAGGGTCCGCAGCGGGATCGGGAACGTCGCGAGGGTGGGCAGGTCGAGGCTCTGGTCGGAGCCGGACAGGAAGATCGGCCCGAGCACCCAGCCGAGGATCAGAGCGGATCCGCCGAGGACGATCGCGACGTTCGCGAACGCCGGGTCCGTGCCTCCGAGCGCGACCAGGCCGGCCGCGACCAGGCCGAGCACCGCGATCGCGTAGAGACCGCCGAGGATCACGCCGATCAGCTGCCACACGTTCCGCGTCAGCGAGTTGCGGAGCAGGAGCAGCCGCAGCCTCAGGAGATGCGCAACCATGCCGGTCCCTCCTGGTGGGTGCGGCCGCCGACCAGCTCGACGAAGCGCTCCTCGAGGCTGGAGCCGGCGCGGACCTCCTCGAGGGTGCCGGAGGCGAGCACGCGGCCGTCGGCGATGACGGCGACCCGGTCGCACATCCGCTCGACGAGGTCCATGGAGTGGGACGACACGATGACCGTGCCGCCCGACGCGACGAAGCCGGTGAGGATGTCGCGGATGTTCGCCGCCGAGACCGGGTCGACCGACTCGAACGGCTCGTCGAGCACCAGGAGGCGCGGGGCGCGCACGAGCGCGCAGGCGAGCGCGATCTTCTTGGTCATGCCCGCGGAGTAGTCCACGACGAGCGTGCGGTCGGCCGGATCGAGGCCGAGCAGGGCGAGGAGGTCGTCGGTCCGCTCGACGACGACGGAGCGCTCGAGCCCGCAGAGCAGACCGTAGTAGGTGACGAGCTGGAGACCGGTGAGGCGGTCGAACAGCTTGACGCCGTCGGCGAGGACGCCGATCAGCCGCTTCGCCTCGAGGGTGTCCTTCCAGACGTCGACCTCGTGGATCGTGACGACGCCGCTGTCGGGGCGGAGCAGGGCCGTGGCCATCGAGAGGGTCGTCGTCTTGCCCGCGCCGTTGGGGCCGACGAGCCCGAAGAAGGACCCGGCGGGGACGTCGAGGTCGATGTCCTTCACGGCCTCCTTGTCGCCGAAGCGCTTGCGGAGGCCGCGGATCCGCAGGGCGACCTCGCCGTGGCGGCCGGAGGCCTCGGGGGCGGCCCACGCGGGGGTCGCGGAGTCGGTGTGCGCGGAGTCGGTGTGCGCGGAGTCGGTGCCGTCGGCGGCGGTGCGCGCGGCGGGGCTCTCGGTGTCCGTGCCGTCCTGGGGAATGCCGGGGGGCGTCGTCCCGTCCATGTGTGTCCCTTCCGGGCCGCGGTGGGCGGCCGCTCCTCCACCCTAGGCAGGCGCTGCGGTCGGGGCATCCGTCCCGCGATGGAGTCGCGCGGAACGCACCGGCGCGGCCCCGGCGGCTCGACGGGGCGGGGCGGAGCACGGCCGCCTACGCTGGCCCCATGCCCACGCTCCTCCTCGTCCGGCACGGACGCACCACCGCGAACACCGCGGGGATCCTCGCCGGACGCACCGCCGGAGTGCGGCTCGACGACGTCGGACGCACGCAGGCGGCGCGCACCGGGGAGCGGCTGGCGGCGGTCGAGCTCGCGACCGTGGTGTCGAGCCCGCTCGAGCGGTGCCGGCAGACCACGCGCTTCGTCCTCGAGCGGCAGACGGGATCGCCGGCGACGGTGATCGACAAGGGCATCACCGAGTGCGACTACGGCGACTGGTCGGGGCGCTCGCTGCGGGATCTCGCGACGGAGCCGCTCTGGGCGACGGTGCAGAACCAGCCCTCCGCGGTGGTCTTCCCCGGCGGCGAGGGGATGCTCGCGATGCAGGCCCGGGCCGTGTCGGCGATCCGCCGGCACGACGCGGCGGTGGCGGAGGAGCACGGGGCCGGCGCGGTGTGGGCGGCGGTCAGCCACGGAGACACGATCAAGGCGATCCTCGCGGACGCGCTCGGCATGCACCTCGACCTGTTCCAGAGGCTCAGCGTCGGACCGGCGTCGGTGTCGATCATCCGCTACGGCGCGGGGCGGCCGGAGGTCGTCTCGATGAACACGGACGCCGGGGACCTGGGCTGGCTGCGGAAGGCGGCCCCCGTGGCGGACGCCGCCGTGGGGGGCGGGGCGGGGCACGAGTAGGCGGGGTTCCGGAGGGCCGCTTCAGGGCTCGATCGAGCGGCAGGGACGCGGGTGCTCGGCGGCGGTGGATCTCGATGCGCCCGCTCCGCGGGGGGCTCGGTCAGCAGAAGAGACGGCTGCTCGATCAGCAGGCCGCCCGAGCCCGACGCGCAGCCACCGCGGAGGCGGGCGCTCGTAGACTGGGGGCATGCCTCCGATCGTGCACGGATTCGACTGGCCCGATCGCGTCGTCGTGGGGACCGTCGGCTCACCCGGCTCGCGCTCCTTCTACCTCCAGGCCAAGACCGGGCCCCGCGTAGTCAGCGTCGGCCTCGAGAAGCAGCAGTCGGCCCTCCTCGCCGAGAAGATCGACGAGATCCTCGACCAGCTGATGACCGCCCAGGGCAACCCGGTCAGCGTCCCCGCCGGCACTCCCCCGGAGCTCGTCGACAACGACCCGCTCGACCAGCCCGTGGAGCCCGAGTTCCGCGTCGGCGGTCTCAGCCTCGGCTGGGACCCGTCCACCGCGCAGATCGTGATCGAGGCCTACCCGCTGACCGAGGCGGAGGACGACTCCGAGGAGGAGCCCGAGCCCACCGAGATGCTGCAGGTGAAGATCCCGGTCGGCACGGCGCGCGCCTTCGCGAAGCGCACCCTCGAGGTCGTCGGCGCCGGACGTCCGCTCTGCCCCCGCTGCGGCGAGCCGATGGATCCCGACGGGCACGACTGCCCGCTCGCATGAGCGACCCGGGCGGGCTCGACGGCGAGCTGGAGCTGGCCGGCCGGATCACGATCGCCTCGAACGCGACGTTCCTCGCGCAGCTCGGCGAGACGTCCGTCGTCTACAAGCCGATCTCGGGCGAGAAGCCGCTGTGGGACTTCCCGGACGGCGTGCTCGCGGGCCGCGAGGTCGCCGCGTACCTCGTCTCGGAGGCGCTCGGCTGGAACGTGGTGCCGCGCACGTGGCTCCGCGACGGTCCGCTCGGGCCGGGCATGGTCCAGCTCTGGCAGGACATCGATCCGGACCAGGACGCGGTCGACCTGGTGCCCGCCGACGCCGTGCCCGACGGATGGCGGCACGTCCTCGACGGCAGCGACGAGGAGGACCGGGACATCTCCCTCGTGCACGAGGACTCGGCGGCGCTGCGCCGGATGGCCGTGTTCGACGTGGTCGCCAACAACGCGGACCGGAAGGGCGGGCACGTGCTCGCGCTGCCCGACGGCCACCGCTACGGGGTCGACCACGGCCTCACCTTCCACTCCGAGCACAAGCTGCGCACGGTCCTCTGGGGCTGGATCGGCGAACCGCTGCTCGAGGAGGAGCTGACGGCGCTGGCGCTCCTGCGCGCGCAGGTCGACGGACCGCTCGGCGAGGCGCTCTCGGAGCTGCTCACCGAGGACGAGGTCGCCGCGTTCGCGAAGCGCTGCGAGCGGCTCGGCTCCTTCGGCCGCTTCCCGGGCCCGCGGGGCGGGATGCCCGCGGTGCCCTGGCCGCTGTTCTGAGCCGGGCGCGGTCGGAGGTCAGGACGAACGCCGCAGGAGCGACGGGGACGCGCTGATCCTCAGCCGCGGGAGCGGATCCCTCCTGCCTCCTGAACCGCTCAGAAGCTCCAGCCGCGGCCGAACAGCTCCTCGCCCGGCGCTCCGCCGCCTCCCGGACCCGCGCCGCGAGCGCCGAGGTAGGAGGAGACGACGGCCGCTCCCAGGTCCTCCGCCTCCGGGTTCACCACCGAGCCGCCGACCCGGCGGGCGAGCGAGTCGATGAAGCGCGCGAGGCCCGAGTCGTCACCCAGGCGGAAGAACGTGGTGTGCGCGCCGAGGCGGAGCGACGCGTCGAGCTCGCGGACCGAGACGGCGACGGTCAGCGGGTCCGGCGGGTAGTCGAAGAAGACGCCGCCGTCGGGCTCGAGGTGCGCGGTCGGCTCGCCGTCGGTGACGATGAGCAGCACCGGCTGCGCGTTCGGGTGCTTGCGGAAGTGCCGGTTGGCCAGCAGCAGCGCGTGGTGCAGGTTCGTGCCCTTGTCCCATTCCGCGTCCAGGCCGACCAGCTGCTCGACGTCCATCACCTCGGCGCGTCGGCCGAAGGCGACGAGCTGCAGCGCGTCGTTGCGGAACCGGCTGCTGATCAGGGTGTGCAGGGCGAGCGCGGTGCGCTTCATCGGCACCCAGCGGCCGTCCATCGCCATCGAGAACGACGTGTCGACGAGGAGCGCGACGCAGGCCTGCGTCCGCGCCTCCGTCTCCTGCACCTCGACGTCGTCGATCCGGATGCGCACACCGGAGCCGACCGGTCGGCCCTCGCCGGCGGTGCGGGTGAGGGCGTTGGTCACCGTGCGGGGGATGTCCCAGGCCTCGGTGTCGCCGAACTCCCACGAGCGCGTCGCTCCGGAGCGCTCGCCCGCCGCGCCCGCGCGCCGGACGTCGCGGGCGCCCTGACGGCCGGAGACGGTCTCGGCGATGTCGCGCAGGAGCGCCTTCCCGAGCTGGCGCATGGCCTTCGGGCTGAGGGCGAGGCGGCCGTCGGAGCCGCGGCGCAGGGTCCCGGAGTCGCGCAGGGCCCGCTCCAGGCGCTTCAGCGTCTGCGCGTCGACCGAGGCGTCCTCGCCGAGGCGCTTCGCCAGCAGGTCGAGGTCGAGGTCGTCGAGGGAGGAGCGGTCCGTCTGCGCGAGCTGGTCGGCGAGGGCGTCGAGGTCGGCCAGCTCCTGGAACACGCCCGTCCCGTCGCCGAGGCCGAGCCCCTGCTCGCCGTCCATCCGCGCGGAGCCGCCCCAGTCCTCGCCGGGACGGAGCCCCCGCAGGGTCTCGTCGAGGCGGCCGAGGGACTGCATGAGCTCCGGCGTGCCGAAGGCCTCCTGGGCGAGGGCGTCGAGCTCGGCGCGCTGCTCGGCGGTCATCGAGTTGCGCATCCGCTGGGCCGCCGCCGCGCGGGCGGCGAGCGCGTCGATCAGCTCGTCCACCGATTCCGGGCCCTCGGGGAAGTACTCGCCGTGCTGCTCCATGAAGGCGTCGAACTGCTCGGGGGTGTCCTCGCCGCGCGCGTGCGCCTCGAGCAGCTCGTTCAGGTCGCGGAGCATCGCGTCGATCGCGGCGCGGTCCTCGTCGCTCGCGTTCTCGAGGGCCTGCTTCATCCCCTCGAAGCGCTGATCGAGCATCTCGCGGCCCAGGAGCTCGCGGATCCGCTCGAAGTCGGCGCGCGCCTCGGGGCTCTGCCAGCGGTAGTCGCGGAGCTCCGAGACGGCCGCGGCCGGCGAGGGCGGGAGGCTGTCGAGCTGGATCTCGGCGAGCGCGCGGTCGCCGTCGTCCATCTGCGTGTCGCGGGCGAGCTGCTTGCGCTCGGCGAGGACGGCCCTGTCGAGGAGCTCGCGGATCTCGCGGAGCGTGCCGTCGAGGTTGTTCCTCTGTGTGAGTTCGCGACGCCGCTCGGCGACGCGGGCGGCCAGGTCGTCCAGGCCCTCGCGGTCGCGGGTGCCCCGGCGGAGGAACTCGCGCAGGGCGCGCTCGGGCGAGGTGCCGCCCATCACGTCCTCGCCGATCGCGTCGAGGGCCTCCTTCAGGTCGACCGGAGGAGCGAGCGGATCGGGTCCCCCGTCGTACTTCGCGTAGCGCGCGTCGCGCTTCAGCCGCCGGTTGCCGCGCGGAGCATCAGCCATAGACGGCCTCGCCCCCGCCCGTCTCCTTGCTCAGCTTGCGCGAGAGGTAGAGGCCCTCGAGGGCGAGCTCGACCGCTCCGGCGCGGCGCCCCTCCCCCACGGCGTCGAGGCGCTCGGCGACCTCGTCGTACACGCGGGCCTCGCCCAGCAGCGGCAGGCCGGCCAGGAACTCGCGGGCGGTCACCTGCTCGCCGGTCGTGATCATCGCGCCGTTCTCGACCGCCTCGACGAGCGGCCCGAGGTCGACGCCGCGCAGGTGGGCGCGGACGGTCTCGGCGGTGGCCTGACGGAGCAGGTGGTCGAGGATCTCGTCCTCGCGGCCCTCCTCCCCCGACTCGAACTCGATCTTGCCGCCGAGCACGTCGACGGCGGTCTCGAGGTCGATGGGGCGGGCGACCGCCTCCTCCTCGCCGCGGCGGGTGGCGCGGTGCAGGGCGGCGGCGGCGATGGTCTCGGCGCCGGCGATGGCGAAGCGGGCGCTGACACCGCTGCGCTGGTCGACGTAGCTCGACTCGCGCAGGGCCCGCGTGAAGCGGGCGAGGATCTCGATGAGCGCATCGGGCACGGTCGCGACGAGGTCCGCCTCCTGACGGATGACGGCGACCTCGTCGACGAGGGCGGTCGGGTAGTGGGTGCGGATCTCGGCGCCGAAGCGGTCCTTCAGCGGCGTGATGATCCGGCCGCGGTTCGTGTAGTCCTCCGGGTTCGCGCTCGCGACGACGAGGACGTCGAGGGGGAGGCGGAGGACGTAGCCGCGGATCTGGATGTCGCGCTCCTCCATCACGTTGAGCATGGCGACCTGGATCCGCTCGGCGAGGTCCGGCAGCTCGTTGATCGCGACGATGCCGCGGTGGCTGCGCGGGATGAGGCCGAAGTGGATGGTCTCCGGGTCGCCCAGGCTGCGGCCCTCGGCCACCTTCATCGGGTCGACGTCGCCGATGAGGTCGGCGACGCTGGTGTCGGGCGTGGCCAGCTTCTCGACGTAGCGCTCCTCGCGGGGCTTCCAGGCGACGGGCAGGTCCTCGCCCAGCTCCTCCGCTCGGCGGCGGCTCTCCGTGGTGATCGGCTCGTAGGGGTGCTCGCCGAGCTCGGACCCCGCGATGACGGGCGTCCACTCGTCGAGCAGGCCGACGAGGGTGCGCAGGAGGCGGGTCTTGCCCTGGCCGCGCTCGCCCAGCAGGACGATGTCGTGGCCGGCGATGACGGCGCGCTCGACCTGCGGGATGACCGTCTCGGCGAAGCCGTGCAGGCCCGGCCAGGGGTCGCGGCCCTCGCGCAGAGCATCGAGCAGGTTGTCGCGGATCTCGGTGCGGAGGCTCTTCTGCACGTGCCCGGAGGCACGGAGCTGGCCGAGGGTCTGGGTCGTCGGGCGCATCACCTCGGCAACGCTACGCCGCAGGTCCGACACGTGGTGGAGGTGCGGCGGATTCGCGGCGCGGGCTTGCGCGGGGGCCGCGCCGCGGACGGCTCAGCGCTCGAGGCGAGGGGCGGCGGCGAGCAGGCGGCGCGTGTACTCCTCCTGCGGTACGGCGAGGAGCGACGTGGCCGGCCCCGCCTCGACGATCCGACCCTCGCGCATCACGGCGATGCGATCGCTCATGTGGGCGATCACGCCGAGGTCGTGCGAGATGAGGAGGAGGGCGAGGCCGTGACGGCGCTGCAGGTCGTCGAGCAGGTCGAGGATCTGCGCCTGCACCGACACGTCGAGGGCCGAGACGGGCTCGTCGCAGATCAGCACGTCGGGGCGCGTCGCCAGGGCCCGGGCGATCGAGACGCGCTGGCGCTGACCGCCGGAGAGGGTCCGCGGCGAGCGCCGCTCCAGGGCGGGGTCGAGCCCCACGCTCTCGAGCAGCGCGGGCACGGAGGCTGTGCCGGCGTCGCGGAGGAGGCGGCCGACGCTCCAGCGCGGGTCGAACGAGGAGAGGCTGTCCTGGTAGACGGCGCCGATCCGCGGGCGGCGGGGACGGCGGGAGCGCTCGGTCGCTGCCGACCACGGCTCGCCGAACAGCTCGACGGCGCCCGCGTCCGGACGCCGCAGCGCCAGCACGAGCCGGGCCACCGTGCTCTTGCCCGACCCGGACTCGCCGACGAGCCCCACGGTCTCGCCGCGCCGCAGCCGGAGGTCGACGTCGTCGACCGCGACCCTCACTCCTCCGCCGGGCAGCGGGAAGCGGGCGGCGAGTCCGCGGGCCGCGACCACGACCTCCCCGGGGGTCTCGGGCGGAGTCGCCGGTGCGGTCGGGTCGGTGAGCCGGGAGCCGCGCGGTCGCCCGGCGGGGACGGCGGCCACGAGCGCGCGGGCCTCGGGGCTGCGGGGCGCGCGCAGCACCTCGGCCGCGGTCCCCTCCTCCACCACGCGGCCGTCGGCCAGCACGAGGATGCGGTCGGCGAGGCCCGCCACCACCGCGAGGTCGTGCGAGACCAGGACGAGCGCCCGGCCGCGCGCCTTCTGCTCGGCGAAGAGCTCGAGCACGCGGGCCTGGACGGTGACGTCGAGCGCGGTGGTCGGCTCGTCGGCGACGAGCAGCGGCGGATCGAGCGCCACGGCCGCCGCGAGGAGGGCGCGCTGGCGGAGCCCGCCGGAGAGGTCGCCCGAGCGCTCCCGCATCCGCTCGGCCGGCTCCGGCATGCCGACGCTCGCCAGGGCCTCGACCGTCCGCTGCGCGCGCTCGGCCGCGGGGAGGCGGCCGTGGAGGCGGAGCACGTCGCCGATCTCGCGGCCGATCGGGCGCAGCGGGTCGAGCGAGAGCAGCGCGTCCTGCGGGACGAAGCCGACGGATCCGCCGCGCAGCCGCCGCAGCTCCCGCTCGCCCGCTCCGACCACCTCGGTACCGCCGACGCGGACGCTCCCGGTCACGGCGCCTCCGCTCAGCCCCAGCAGCGCTCGCGCGGTGACGCTCTTGCCGGACCCGGACTCGCCGACGATCGCGACGCACTCCCCCGGGTCCACGCGGAACGAGACCCCGTGCACCACCTCGACTCCGTCGAAGGCGACCCGGAGCCCCTCGACGACGACCGCGCTCACCGCGCACCCCGCAGACGCCCGCCGAGGATCGTCGTCGCGATCGTGGTCAGCACGATCGCCAGTCCTGGGAACACGGTCAGCCACCACGCGCTCGCGAGGTAGGTGCGGCCCGCCGAGAGCATCGCGCCCCACTCCGGCGCGGGCGGCTCGGCGCCCAGGCCCAGGTAGCTGAGGGCCGAGGCCCAGACGATCGCCTGGCCGACGCCGAGGGTCGCCAGCACGGCGAGCGGCCCGAAGGTGTTGGGGAGGACGTGCCGGACGAGGATGCGGACGGGTCCGTGCCCCAGCACGCGCGCCGCCTCGACGTAGCCGGAGTCGCGGATGCCGAGCAGCTGCGTGCGCAGGATGCGGGCGTACCCCGGCGCGGTCGAGAGGCCGACCGCGATGGTGGCGGGGACGACTCCGGGACCCGTGACCACGATCACGAGCAGCGCGAGCAGGAGCGCGGGGAAGGCGAAGAGCACCTCGAGTACGCGGCCGATCACGCCGTCGACGACGCGGCCGCCGAACGCCGCGACCACCCCGAGCACCGCGCCGAGGACGAGGCCGATCGCGGTGGCGCTGGCGCCGATCAGGAGGGATGCGCCGGCCCCCGCGATGAGGCGGCTGAGGACGTCGCGACCGGACTCGTCGGTGCCGAGCAGGTGCGCGGCACCCGGTGGGGTGAAGGCGTCGCGCGGGGCGACGGCGAGCGGATCGGAGGGGGCGAGCAGCCCGGGCGCGACGGCGGCGAGCAGGAGCAGCACGACGAAGAACGCGGCCAGCACCTCGCCGGCGCGGAGGCGGGAGGGACCCCGGCGGAGCGGGCGGGCGGCGCGCAGCTCGAGCTCGCTCACGCGACCGCCTCCCGCCGGGCCAGCCGCGGGTCGATCACGCGCGTCAGCAGATCGGTGGCGAGGGTCACGACGATGTACGCCAGCGCCGTGACCAGCACGACACCCGTCACCACCGGCACGTCACGGACGGTCACCGCCGCGAGCAGAGTCCGGCCGAGCCCCGGCCTCGCGAAGATCGTCTCGACCACCACGGCCCCGCCGATCAGGTAGCCGAACGCCCAGCCCGAGAGCGAGACCCCTGGCAGCACCGCGTGGCGCAGCGCGTGGCGGGCGCGGACGCCGAGCTCGCCCTCGCCGCGCGCCCGAGCGGCGAGCACGAACGGCGACTCCAGCGCGTCGAGGAGGGAGCGGCGCATCACCTGGCCGAGGAAGCCCGCCAGCGGGATCGCGAGGGTGAGCGTCGGCAGCACCAGCCCGACGGGCGACCCTGTGCTGACCGGGGGCAGCCAGCGCAGCGCGGTCGCGAAGACGGCGATCAGCACGGTCGCCAGCCAGAAGTGCGGGAGCGCGGCTGCCGTGAGCTCGAGGCCGGACCCGACCGCGGCGGCGAGGCGGCCGCCCTGGGTCGACCAGAGGGCGGTCGCGAGCGCCAGGATCCATGCGGCGGTGAGCGCGAGCACGGCGAGCAGGAGGGTGCCGGGCAGCTGCTCGCCGAGGATCTGCGCGACGGGAGTGCGCAGGGAGTAGGAGGTGCCGAGGTCGCCGCGCGCGAGCCTGCCGAGCTGCACCAGGTACTGCACGAGGAGCGGCTGGTCGAGGCCGTACTGCTCCCGCACCGCGGCGAGCGCCTCGGGCGACGCCTGCGAGCCCGGACCGCCGAGGATCGCCTGCGCCGGATCGCCGGGGACGAGGCGGATGAGGACGAAGACGGCGGTCGCGACGGCCCACAGCACCACGAGGGCGCCGCCGAGGCGGAGGAGCACGCGGCGGATCATGCGGGCGGGCGTCCTCTCTGGTCGGGGCGGTGGAGGGGGGCGTCGTCGAGGTCCCTTCCCTCCGGAGCACGCGATGCGCGACCGACGGCGGCTACTCGACCAGCATGGAGGACGGATCCCTGCTGATCGAGCAGCCCGCGGAGCGGGCGCATCGAGATCTGCCCATCCCGATCGCGGGGTCTCGGTGCGCCGCCGCGGCGGCTACTCGACCGCCATGCGTCCGCTCATCGATCGGTGCAGGCGGCTCTGCGGAGCCGGGTCAGACCCAGGCGTCGGCGAACCAGGGGGTCGACACGGTGTCGAGGGCGACGAGGCCCTGGACGGCCGACCGGTGCAGGTAGTGGTTCTGCTGGTCGTAGAGCGGCAGGATCCAGTAGCCCTCGAGGACGATCCGCTGGGCCTGCTCGTACAGGTCGGCGCGGGCGTCCTCGTCGGTCGTGGCGCTCGCCTGCTCGAGCAGCGAGTCGAGCGCGGGGTCGGCGATCTGCGCGTGGTTGGCGAAGTAGCCGCTCGGCGCGGGGGTGATGCCCGAGGAGGAGTAGAGGATCCGCAGCACGTCGGGTCCGACCTTCGTGTACGGGGCGCTCACCAGCTCGTACTCGTTCGACGCGAGCGCGGTGTACCAGCTCGACAGGTCGAGCAGGCTGATCCGCACGTCGAAGCCGAGGGTCTTCGCCGAGGCCTGGATCTGCTCGAACAGCGACTGCTCGGCCGGGATCGACTGGTTGGTGCTGACGGGGAAGCGCAGCGTCAGCGGCGTGCCGTCCTTCTCGCGGATGCCGTCGCCGTCCGAGTCCACCCAGCCGGCCTTCTCGAGCAGGTCCTCGGCGGCGGCCGTCTCGGAGTCGGACCCGGCGTCCTCGAAGAGCGACGGGTCGGAGTACGCGGTCGCCTCGCGGCTGGACAGCGGGGAGTAGGAGCGCTCGGCGGTGCCGAAGAAGAGCGAGTCGATCGCGTCGTTCACGCCGACGCCGCGGACGAACGCCTCGCGGACGGACTCGTCGTCGAACGGCGCCTGGCCGGAGTTGAGCTCGAGGCGGTTGACCGAGCCGGGCCGGGGCGCGTCGAGCTCGACGAGGTCCGTGGCTCCGGTCGCGGCCTTCAGAGTGTCGGGCTGGGCGTTGTCGAGCACGTCGACCTCGCCCGACTGCAGCGCCGCGTAGCGGGTGGCGGAGTCGGGGATGAAGCGCCAGGTGATGCTCGCCAGGTGCGCGGGGCCCTCGTGGCCGTCCCCGGTCGGGCCGGTCGACGCGTCGTAGGCCTCATTGCGGGTGAGGGTCACGTGGTCCTGCTTGACCCACTCCGAGACGGTGAAGGGGCCGGTGCCGACGGGCGCCTCGCAGTTGGCCGCCTCGCCGCGGGCGATGCCGGCGGGCGACTCGATCGCGGTCCACGGCTGCGCGAGCGACTCGAGCAGCGCACTGTCCGGCGCGGTCAGGGTGAAGCGGGCGACGGTCGGCGAGACCGCGGTGACGGAGGCGACCTTCGCCACGGCGAGGTAGCCGGTGGAGGACTTGGTCGCCGGGTCCTGCAGGTGCGCGATGTTCGAGGCGACCGCCTCCGCGTCGAGGGCGGTGCCGTCGGTGAAGGTCACACCCTCGCGCAGGGTGAAGTCGTAGCTGAGCGCGTCGTCCGAGACGGTCCACGACTCGGCCAGCCACGGCGTGATGGTGCCGTCGGCGTCGCGCGAGACGAGCGACTCGAGCACCTGCGTCGCGAGGAGCGCCTGCGGGTAGTTGCCGCCGACGTGCGGGTCGAGGCAGGTGGGCTCGGCGTCGCCGGACGCGTAGGTCAGGGTCCCGCCGTCGACGGGGGTGCTGGAGGCGTCGGACGTCTCGGCGGTGCAGCCGCTGAGCAGGAGCGCGGCGGCCGCGACGGCGGCGGGGAGGGCGAGGAGGCGGGAGCGCAGCGGCATGACGTCTTTCGTGGAGGGGTCGGGGGTGCACGCGTTTCTTGGACGCGACCCAGGAAACGCTAGCAGGGCGTGGAGGCGGCGGGCGGGGATCGCTCGGATCCGTGGAGGACCGCCCGGATCCCGCGCTGGGGAGGGACGAATCGCGCTGGCGGAGATCCCCGACGCGCCTGTCGGTGGGGATCGGCCTCCGCTCTCCTACTGTCGACGCATGACCTCCGCCGTGCTCGCCCTCCTGTTCGGCTCCGCCGTCGCCCTCGTGGGCCTCGTGCCCTGGGCCGCCCTGCAGTACCGGCGCCGCGGCGTCCTCGGGATCGGCAACGCGGTGCTGGCCTTCGCCGCTGTGGTCTACGCGCTCGCCCTCGTCACCTACACGCTCCTCCCCCTGCCCGACGAGGCGACGGTCGCCGCCGCCTGCCGCACCGGATCGGGTCCGCAGCTGCGCCTGTTCGCCTTCGTCGGCGACATCGCGAAGGAGGGCGGGATCGACGGGCCCCGCGCGCTGCTGACGAACCCCGCGTCCGCGCAGGTGCTCCTGAACGTGGTCTTCTTCGTCCCCCTCGGGATGCTCGTCCGCCACCTCGCTCTGCGCGGGCGCCTCGTCGCCGGGCTGATCGGCGGCACCGTCGTCGGCTTCGCCGTCTCGCTCCTCATCGAGGTCACGCAGCTCACGGGCGACTGGTTCCTCTACCCGTGCGCCTACCGGCTCTTCGACGTCGACGACCTGCTGGCCAACACGGCCGGCGCCCTGCTCGGCACCCTCCTCTCCCCCGTCCTCCTCCTCTTCACCCGCCGGACCGAGGGCGCGGTGCCGGAGCTGGCCCGCCCGGTCACGATCCGCCGCCGCGCGTTCGGCATGTTCTGCGACGTTCTCGCGCTGAGCCTCATCACGGGCACGCTCGTCTCGATCACCGGGGTCGGCCTCGTGCTCGCGGGGGTGGACACGCGCTCGAGCCCCGGGGACGTGGTTGTCGGAGCCCTGCCGTTCGTCGCTCCGCTGCTCCAGCTGGTGATCGTGCTGCGGTCCGGACGGACCCTCGGCGAGACGGTGGTGCGCCTGCGTCCCGAGCCGCGACCGCTCCTCTGGCAGCGGCTCGTGCGCTGGGCGGCGGGATCGGGCGGCTGGTCGACCCTGCTCGCCGTCGAGGGCGGGTTCTGGTCGCTGCTCGCCTTCGTCCTCGCGGCGGCCGCGATGATCGGCCTGGTCGCGACACGGGGCCGCCGAGGGACGGCGAACGCGCTGGCTCGCCTCGACGTCGTGGACGAGCGGGCGGCGGCGCCGTCCGCCGTCCGGAAGACGGACTGAGAGGAGCCTGCCGGACGCCCGGGCGAGCCTCCGATCAGACCGCCGCGCGGAGCCCCTCGACCAGGTCGTGCTGCGCCTCGCGGCCGGCCCGCGTGGGCACGAGCGGGTACACGTGGACCTGCCCGACGGCCTCGTGGAGCTCGAACGGGACCCCGGCGGCCGCCGCCCGCTCGGCCAGCACGTGGGCGTCCGGATTGAGGACGTCACGCGTGCCCGTGAAGACGGTGAGGGGGCCGAGGCCCGCCAGGTCGCCGAACAGCGGGCTGACCACGGGATCGAGCAGGTCGAGGGCGCCGCGCCAGCTCTCGGCGAGGACGCGACCGCCCGGGGTGCCGAGCCAGGGATCGGTCGGCTGCACCTCGGGGATCCGCGGGTTGCTCCAGGAGAGGTCGAGCGCGGGCGAGACGAGGGTCGTGCGCGGCAGGACCACCCCCTCGTCGCGCAGGGCGAGGGCCGTCGAGAGGGCGATCTGGCCGCCCGCAGAGTCGCCGGCGAGGCAGGTCGCCCCGTGCCGCTCCAGACTCCGCAGCACCAGGGCGCGGACACCATCGCGCGCCTCGAGCGCCGTGCCGAAGGGCACGAGCGGGTAGATCGGGAGGGTCACCGCGACGGAGGCCTCGTCGGCGATGCGGGCGGCGAGCCACCAGTGCTGGGGCGCGATCTCGTTCACCCAGCCGCCGCCGTGGACGTAGACGACGCCGCCGCGGATCACCCGCGGGCGGATCGTGTAGACCGTCCAGGAGCCGACCTGCTCCACGTCGACGCGCACGCCGGGCCGGAGGCGGGGCGGCGGGCCGTAGGAGGCGGGACGGAGCGCACGCTCCCGGATGCGGCGACGGGCTCCCTCCGCGCTGACGAAGGTGCGGTTCGCACGGGCGAGCCGGAGCGCGAGCGGGACGAGGGCATCGGGGACGACGAGCGGCATCGCCCGAGCATCGCGCACCCCGGTGCGCAGCGGCTGGGCGGCGACGGACTGCGCGGCTGCGGACTCTGCGGCGACGGCCTCGGCAGCCACCGACGCGACAGCCACGGACTCCGCCGCTGATCCGCGGAGGTCGGAGGACGCGGCGCGGGCTCCGCGGACGGAGCGTCGGAACCCGCGGACGCCGCGTCGGAGACCGCGGTCGACGCCCGGGCACCCCGCGGACAGCACGACGGCCCGGCCCGTGGAGGGAGCCGGGCCGGGGCCGCCGGTCAGCGTGGTGCCTGCACGCCCGCGGAGCGCGGGTCGGCAGCGACCTCGCTGTCGCCGTGCGCTGCGGGTCAGCGGCGCGCGGCGGAGCGGCCGGCGAAGCGGGTGTAGACGAGCAGGACGATGATCGCTCCGATGATCGAGCCGATGATGCCGGCGGGCTGGAAGAAGCCGTCCATCGGGTCGTGCTGGAAGATCAGGAAGCCGAGGAAGCCGCCGACGAACGAGCCGACGATGCCGAGCACGATGGTCATGCCGATGCTGATGCTCTGCTTCCCGGGCACGATGAGGCGGGCCAGCGCTCCTGCGATGAGTCCGACGACGATGAGGCTGATGATGAGACCGAGCATGGCGGTCGTCCTTCCGTTGTGCGGGCGGGGGCCCGCTGATCGGTTCCGCGGTTGCGGGACCGGTGGCTACGCAACCACCCCGGAGGAGGCGGCGGTACACCCCTGGGGGTGTGCTCGCCCCGACGAGCCGTGCGGTAGCGTCCGACCATGACCCGCCGTGCGCCCCTCACCGTCGCGCTCGTCGACGACTACGACGTCGTCCTCACGGGCCTCGCGCACATGTTCGACCACTACCGCGACCGGGTGGTCGTCGCCGAGATCGACGCGAACGCCTCCCTCTCCGACCGGATCGACGTCGTCCTCTACGACTCGTTCGCCCAGCCGGAGTCGGACCACCACGAGATCGCGGAGCTGGTGCGCAACGAGCGGGCCGAGCACGTGGTCGTCTACACCTGGAACTTCGCGCCGACGCTCGTCGCGGACGCCCTCGAGCAGGGCGTCCACGGCTACCTCTCCAAGACCCTGCCGGCGCGGGAGCTGGTGGCCGCGCTCGAGCGGGTGGCGGCGGGCGAGGTCGTCGTCAGCGATCCTCCGCGGCGGGCGGGCAGCGCACCGGGCCTCGACTGGCCGGGCCGCCACGAGGGCATCACCGACCGGGAGTCGGAGATCCTCGCGCTCATCACGCAGGGCAAGAGCAACGCCGACGTCGCCGCGCTCACCTACCTCAGCCCCAACACGGTGAAGTCCTACATCCGCAGCGTCTACGGCAAGATCGGCGCGACCAGCCGCACGCAGGCCGTCCTCTGGGGCGTCGACCACGGCTTCACCCCGGACCACCACCGCATCGACCACTGGCTCGGCGGCCCCTGACCCGCGCCCGCGGGACGCCGCTCCGGTACGCGACCCGCCGACGAACGCGCACCCGGGAGGCGTCTCGCGGGAGGGGGCGGGGTCGCACGCACCGCTACGGTGTGGCCATGCCCCTCGACCGCGCGCCGACCATCCGCGACGTCGCGGTGCGGGCCGGAGTGTCGTACCAGACGGTCTCGCGCGTGCTCAACGACAGCCCCCAGCTGCGGCCGCGCACCCGGGAGCGCGTGCTCGCCGCGATCGAGGACCTCGGCTTCCGCCCCAGCGCCGCCGCTCGCGCCCTGGCGACGAGCCGCTCCGGCCTGATCGGGATCCTCGCCGCCGAGAGCCACAGCTTCTACGGCACCGCCACCGCGATGGCCGCGATCGAGCAGGCGGCGCGCGACGCGGGCTACCGGGTCCCGGTCGTGAACGCGGCGCCGGACGCGGAGTCGCTGGCCGACGGCCTCGCCCACCTGCAGCGGGAGTCGGTGGAGGCGATCGTGGTCCTCGCCCCGCAGGAGCGCGCGCTGGAGGCGATCGAGAGCCTCGCGATCGGCGTCCCCTCGGTGACGCTCGGCGCGACGGACCGCGGCGCCGACTCCCTGCTCCTCGTCGACCAGGCGGCCGGAGCGCGACTGGCCACCGAGCACCTCGTCGGCCTCGGCCACACCCGCATCGCGCACCTCGCCGGTCCGCAGCACTGGGTGGAGGCGCAGGCGCGGCTCGAGGGCTTCGGCGCCGGGATGAGCGCGGCCGGCCTCGACCCTGTCGCCGTCGTGGAGGGCGACTGGAGCGCCGAGTCCGGCTACCGCGCCGGCCTCCGCCTCCTCGACTCCTCGCCCCGGCCGACCGCGGTGTTCGCCGGCAACGACCAGATGGCCCTCGGACTCCTGCACGCCTGCACCGAGCGGGGACTGCGCGTGCCCGAGGACCTCAGCGTCGTCGGCTTCGACGACGTGCCCGAGGCGGCGCACTACCAGCCGCCGCTGACGACCATCCGCCAGGACTTCGCGGAGGTCGGCCGCCGCACGATCGGGGTCGTGCTCGCGGAGCTGCGCGGCGAGGAGCCCGCCGTCGACCGCCCGGTGCCGCCGGTGCTGGTGGAGCGGGCGTCGACGGCTCAGGCCTGAGCAGCACCGGCCCCCGCCTCACCCCGCGTGCGGCAGCAGCACCTCCACGCGCCCCTCGCGCACCCGCGTCTCGAACCGCGGCTGCGGCGAGGTGGCCGGCCCCCGCAGCACCTCGCCGGTCTCGAGCGAGAAGGCGCTGCCGTGCCACGGGCAGGCGACGCACGCCTCCCCCGAGCCGTCCGCCGAGACCTCGCCCTCGTCGAGCGGGCCCGAGAGGTGGCTGCAGACGTTCGAGAGCACGTCGATCCGCTCGCCCCGCCGGAAGGCGAGCAGGGGGAGGCCCGCGACCTCCCTCCTCACCGGCGTGCGCTCCGGCAGGTCCGCCAGGGCGCCGAGCTCCTGCCAGCCCGAGGGGAAGCGGTGCGGCACGTCCTCCGCGTGGTTCGCCCCCGCCGCCTGCCGGTAGCTGAGGTGGCCGCCCAGGTAGCCGCCGCCCGAGACGACGGCGAGCCCGAGCATCCCGAGCACCTTCCCGCTCGTGGTGCGCCCGCGGCGGCGCTGCACCCACGACGCGGCGTAGAGGCCCGTCGCGACCACGTTGGCCGCCGAGTGCACCAGCCCGACGCGGGTCTGCTGCTCGTGCAGCTCCGACCAGTCGGTGAAGCCGGAGGCGGCGGTCGGCAGGACGCTGATCACGCCGACGCCGACGAGGGTCCGCGCCGCCCGCTGGTTCCCCGGCAGCAGGTCGAGCACCGCCGCCGACACCCAGGCGCCGGTGGGCACGAGGACGAGCAGCGGATGGACGGGGTGGCCGACCGGGACGCCGTGCAGCACGTCCCGCACCGGCTGCGGCCGGACCACGGCGTTCACGGCCCGCTTCACCCGGCCGACGAGCGGATCGAGGGCGGCGGCGTTCTCGAGGCGGGTGACGAGTCTGACGAGTCTGATCTCACGCATGCCTCATGCGACCAAGCGGGCGGCCCCGGCGGAAGGGGCTTGCGGCGGAGGAGGAGCAGTCGGACCCCGTCGGGCGGCCCCTCGCTTGCCGACCCCGAGCCGTTTCGCCTACGCTGACCCGGGGCTTTGTGAACGGTCACATCGCCCGAGCGAGGAGCATGATGGACCAGCGCAGGCCCACCCCCGCCGACGTGATCACGAGCGGCGCCACCGCCCTCGGCATCGAGCTCGGCTCCACCCGGATCAAGGCGTGCCTGGTCGACGCGGCCGACCCGTCCGTGGTCCTGGCCGTCGGCAGCCACGAGTGGGAGAACCAGTTCGTCGACCGCCGCTGGACCTACTCCCTCGACGCCGTCCACGCGGGCCTCCAGGCCGCCTACGCGGACCTCGTCGCCGACGCCTCGTCGCGACACGGCGTGCAGCTCTCCTCCGTCGGGGCGCTCGGCGTCTCGGCGATGATGCACGGCTACCTCCCCTTCGATGCGGACGGCGGGCTGCTCGTCCCCTTCCGCACCTGGCGCAACACCAGCACCGGGCCCGCGTCGGCCGAGCTCACCGAGCTGTTCGGCGCCAACATCCCCCTGCGCTGGTCGCTCGCGCACCTGCACCAGGCGGTCCTCGACTCCGAGCCGCACGTCGAGCGGATCGACTTCCTCACCACCCTCGCCGGATACGTGCACTGGCGCCTCACCGGCGAGAAGGTCCTC
The DNA here is from genome assembly GCF_002932775.1 of Rathayibacter sp. AY1B8. Classification (NCBI taxonomy): domain Bacteria; kingdom Bacillati; phylum Actinomycetota; class Actinomycetes; order Micrococcales; family Microbacteriaceae; genus Rathayibacter; species Rathayibacter sp. AY1B8. The sequence goes on from NZ_PSWJ01000011.1 coordinate 80,663, forward strand.
GGAGTCGGCGACGCCTCCGGCATGGTCCCGACCGACCCGGCGACCCGCGACTACGACCAGCGCGTCGTCGACCTCTACGACGAGCGCGCGGCCGGCGCCGTGAAGCCGCTGCGCGAGCTGCTGCCCGCCGTGCTCCCCGCGGGCGCCGACGCCGGCTCGCTCACCGCCGAGGGCGCGCTTCTGCTCGACCCCACCGGCTCCCTCCGGCCCGGCGCCCCGGCCTGCCCGCCCGAGGGCGACGCCGGCACCGGCATGGTGGCGACCAACTCCGTCGCCCCGCGCACCGGCAACGTCAGCGCCGGCACCAGCATCTTCGCCATGGTCGTCCTCGAGGGCCCGCTCGAGAGCGTGCACCACGAGCTCGACCTCGTCGCGACCCCCGCCGGCGACCTCGTCGCGATGGTCCACTGCAACAACGGAGCCAGCGAGCTCGCCGGCTGGGTCGGCCTGTTCTCGCGGTTCGCCGCCGCGTCCGGCGGACCCTCCGACAGCGACGCCGTCTACGGCACCCTCTTCGCCGAGGCGCTCGAGGGCGAGGCGGACGCGGGCGGACTGCTCGCCTACAACCACCTCGCGGGCGAGCCGATCGCCGGGCTCGTCGAGGGCCGCCCGCTCGTCGTGCGCACCCCCGACTCGCGCCTCACGCTCGCCAACTTCATGCGCGCGCAGCTCTACGGCGTGTTCGGCACCCTGGCGCTGGGCATGCGCGTCCTCGCGGGCGAGGGCGTCCGGATCGACGAGATGTTCGCGCACGGAGGCATGTTCCGCACCGCAGGGGTCGCCCAGCGCTTCCTCGCCGGCGCGCTCGACGCCCCCGTCTCGGTCGCCGCGACCGCCTCCGAGGGCGGCCCGTGGGGCATGGCGGTGCTCGCCGCCTACCGCCTGCAGAGCGGCGTCGCGCTCGACGCGTACCTCACCGATCAGGTCTTCGGCGACTCCGGCTTCGAGACCGTCGCCCCCGACGCGGACGACGTCGCCGGCTTCTCCGCCTACCTCGAGCGCTACCGCGCCGGCCTCGCCGTCGAGCAGACCGCCGTCGAGACCCTCACCGACCCGCAGAACCAGGGAGCCACCGCATGACCACCCAGACCCCCGCCGTCGAGGAGGCGATCGCCCGCGTCCGCGAGGACGTCGCGCGGCTGCACTCCGAGCTCGTCCGCTACGGCCTCGTCATCTGGACCGGCGGCAACATCTCGGGCCGCGTGCCCGGCGCCGACCTCTTCGTGATCAAGCCCAGCGGCGTCTCCTACGACGACCTCGCGCCCGAGAACATGATCCTCTGCGACCTCGACGGCAACGTCGTCCCCGGCACCCCCGGCAGCGACCGCAGCCCCTCCAGCGACACCGCGGCGCACGCCTACGTGTACCGCGAGATGCCCGAGGTCGGCGGAGTCGTGCACACGCACTCCACCTATGCGACCGCGTGGGCGGCCCGCGCCGAGTCGATCCCCTGCGTCATCACCGCGATGGCCGACGAGTTCGGCGGGGAGATCCCCATCGGCCCGTTCGCGATCATCGGCGACGACTCCATCGGCCGCGGCATCGTCGCGACCCTCAGCGGCCACCGCTCGCGCGCGGTCCTGATGCAGAACCACGGCGTCTTCACCATCGGCAAGGACGCGAAGGACGCCGTCAAGGCGGCCGTCATGGCCGAGGACGTCGCCCGCACCGTGCACCTCGCGCGCCAGGGCGGCGAGCTCGTCCCCATCCCGCAGGAGTCGATCGACGCCCTGTTCGACCGCTACCAGAACGTCTACGGACAGAACCCCACCGGAGCCATCGCATGAGCGTGTACCAGAGCATCATCCCCGACCTCGCCACCCGCACCGTCTGGTTCCTGACCGGCAGCCAGGACCTCTACGGCGAGGACACCCTCCGCCAGGTCGCCGAGCAGTCGCAGGCCGTCGTCGCGCAGCTGAACGAGGCGGGCGCGATCCCCGTGACCGTCGAGTGGAAGCCGGTGCTGAAGAGCTCCGACGCCATCCGCCGCACCATGATCGAGGCGAACTCCGACGACTCCGTGGTGGGCGTCATCACCTGGATGCACACCTTCAGCCCCTCGAAGATGTGGATCCACGGCTTCGACGCGCTCGCCAAGCCGCTGCTGCACTTCCACACCCAGGCGAACGTCGCCCTGCCGTGGCAGGACATCGACTTCGACTTCATGAACCTCAACCAGGCCGCGCACGGCGACCGCGAGCACGGCTACATCCTCAGCCGGATGAGCGTGCCCCGGAAGACCGTCGTCGGCCACGCGAGCGACGCCCGCGTCACCGAGGCCATCGGCACCTGGTCGCGCGCGGCCGCCGGCTGGTCCGCCTCGCAGAGCATGAAGGTCGCCCGTTTCGGCGACAACATGCGCAACGTCGCCGTCACCGAGGGCGACAAGACCGAGGCCGAGATCCGCCTCGGCGTCAGCGTCAACACCTGGGGCGTGAACGAGCTCGTCGAGCGCGTCGACGCCGCCACCTCCGAGCAGATCGACGCCCTCGTCGCCGAGTACCTCGAGAGCTACGACGTGGTCCCCGAGCTGCTCCCCGGCGGCGAGCGCCACGAGTCGCTCCGCTACGGCGCCGCGGTCGAGATCGGCCTGCGCTCGTTCCTGGAGGAGGGCGGCTTCGAGGCGTTCACCGACAGCTTCGAGGACCTCGGCGGGCTCCGCCAGCTCCCCGGACTCGCCGTGCAGCGCCTCATGGCCGACGGCTACGGCTTCGGCGGAGAGGGCGACTGGAAGACGGCCGTCCTCATCCGCATCGCCGCCGTCATGGGCGCCGGCCTCCCCGGCGGCACCAGCCTGATGGAGGACTACACCTACGACATGACGCCCGGCGAGGAGCTCATCCTCGGCGCGCACATGCTCGAGGTGTCGCCGTCCCTGTCGTCGAAGCGCGCCTCGCTCGAGATCCACCCGCTGGGCATCGGCGGCCGCGAGGACCCGGTGCGCCTGGTCTTCACCGCCGACGCCGGCCCCGCCGTGGTGGTCGCCCTGAGCGACGTCCGCGAGCGCTTCCGCCTGGTCGCGAACAAGGTCCAGAACGTCGAGCCGCCCCAGACGCTGCCGCACCTGCCCGTCGGCCGCGCCGTCTGGCAGCCGGCCCCGGACTTCGGCACCAGCGCCGCCGCCTGGATCACCGCCGGTGCCGCGCACCACACGGTGATGACGACGCAGATCGGCCTGGAGGCGTGGGAGGACTTCGCCCGCATCGCCGGCGTCGAGCTCCTGGTGATCGACGAGTCGACCACCCTCCGCGGCTTCGAGTCCGACATCCGCTCGAACGCGGCGTACTACCGCCTCTCCCAGGGCCTGTAGATCCTGCGAGGCCGGACGGCCGGCTCCCTGCGGGGGGCCGGCCGTTCCGTCGTTCCCGGCGAGCCGCCGGGTCGGGGCGGGGGGCCCGCCGCCGAGACCGACCTGGATCACGTCCGCGATCGAGGGCGGATCGCCCGCTCCGGCCCGTTCGGCGCCCGCTGCAGCGTCCCGGCCCCGGTTGCGGACGCGCTCGCAGCACGACGGAGGCAGGGAGGCCCGGACGGCCCTCGCGGGCAGTCGGTCCTTCCGGCCTCCGGGATGCAGGCGTGCGGCGGGCGGTCAGTCGCGCGAGGTCGAGAACGCCGCGTCGAAGGCGTCGGCCGGCGGCGTGATCGCGTTGAGCTTCCGCACGAAGGCCAGGGCCTCGGGGGCGCCGTCGAGGCGGTCCATGCCGGCGTCCTCCCACTCGACGCTGGTCGGGCCGGTGTAGCCGATCGCGTTGAGCGCGCGGAACACCGGCTCCCACGGGACGGCGCCGTGCCCGGTCGAGACGAAGGTCCACCCGCGGCGCGGGTTCGCCCACGGCAGGTGCGAGCCGAGGACGCCGTTGCGGCCGTCGAGGTTGGTGACCGACTCCTTCACGTGAACGTGGAAGATGTGGTCGGCGAAGTCGAGCACGAACGCGACGCTGTCGAGCTGCTGCCAGACGAAGTGCGACGGGTCGAAGTTGAAGCCGAACGAGGCGCGGTGGCCGATCGCCTCGAGGGTGCGCTTGGCGGTCCAGTAGTCGTAGGCGATCTCGCTCGGGTGCACCTCGAGCGCGTAGCGGACGCCGACCTCCTCGAAGACGTCGAGGATCGGATTCCAGCGGTCGGCGAAGTCCTGGTAGCCGGCGGCGATCCACTCGTCGGAGGCGGGCGGGAACATGGCCACGCCCTTCCAGATCGACGAGCCGGAGAAGCCGTTGACCTGCGTCACGCCGAGCGCGGCGGCGAAGCGGGCGGTGTCCTTGAGGTCCTGGGCGGCGCGCTGCCGGACGCCCTCGGGGTCGCCGTCGCCCCAGACGCGGTCGCTGAGGATGTCGCGGTGGCGCTCGTCGATCGGGTCGTCGCAGACCGCCTGGCCGGTGAGGTGGTTCGAGATCGCGAAGACCTGGAGGCCGTTGCGCTCGAGGATGTCCTTCCGGCTCTGCACGTACTCCGCGTCGTCCCAGCGCGCCACGTCGATGTGGTCGCCCCAGCAGGCGATCTCGAGGCCGTCGTAGCCCCACTCCCCCGCGAGGCGCGCCACCTCCTCGAAGGGGAGGTCCGCCCACTGGCCGGTGAAGAGGGTGATCGGTCGCGTCATCGCGGATTCCTAACTCTCGACTCCCGCGCGCCGTCGCACCGGGAGAGGTAATTTGAGGGTTCACGCAACATATCAGGCACTCCCGCGAGCCCGAAAGGAACCGATCATCGCCCCGATCGCCGGCGCACTGTCGCGCACGCCCACCCTCGTCACCGCCACTGCGGCCCCGACCTGGGAGGAGGGCCTGATCGTCGGCAGCGGCCGCGTCGGCGCCGTGGTGCACGGCCCGGCCGACGCGCTCACCGTCTCGCTGGCGCACGAGCGCTACTTCCTCCCCGTCAATGCGCGGCCCGCCGCCCCGGACCTCGCTCCGGTGCGGGACGAGCTGCGGAGCGCCCTGCTGACCGGGGACGCCGATGCGGCGAGCCACCTGCTCGAGCACGGGGCGCGGGCGAGCGGCTACGACGGCGGCCTGATCTGGACCGATCCGCTCGGGCTGTGCGCGACGCTGTCGATCCGCACGGCCGGCGGGGTCGCGTCGAGCCGGCGCCTGCTCGACCCGCTGCTGGGCGAGGTCGCGGTCGAGTGGACCGACCTCGACGGCGGGCGGCACGCGGTGCGACTGATCGCTCCGCACGGGGGCGAGAGCGTCCGGCTGCGGGTGGAGTCGGAGCGCGACGGCGAGAGCACGGTCGAGCTCGGGCTGGGCGCCGGGGACGCGACCTCGTTCGACACGGGCGTGCCGGACGCGTCGGCCGTGGTCGAGGCGACGGTCGAGGGCGGTGCGGTCGGGCGACTGCTGGCCGTCGCCGGGACCGGGAGCGCCGAGACCGGGGGCGAGCGGATCCGCGCGACGGTCACCGCGGCGACCGGGGCGCCGTGGGACGTGGAGGGCGTCGTGACCCGCTCGACGGTGCCGGTCGCGGCGGGGGCGGGCGCGCTCCTCCGCGTCAATCTGTCGCTGGCGGGCGACGAGCCGGGGGGCCGGGAGCGTGCGGGCGGCGAGCCGACGGGCGGCGACGCCTCGTGGGCGGAGCTGCGCGAGGCCCAGCGCCACGGGCACGGCCGGCTGGTCGGCGCCTCCTCCCTCGATCTCGCCGGAGCCTCCTCCGCGGTGCTCACCGAGGGCCTCTGGGAGGAGGCCCGCGCCGGCGACGAGGGCGCGCGCCGCCGCGTCGTCGAGCTCGCGTACCTCAGCGGCCGCGCGAACATCGTCGCGTCGACCGGCGAGCTGCCGCCGACGCTGCAGGGCGTCTGGCAGGGCACCTGGCGGCCGGCCTGGTCGGCCGACTACACGCTGAACGGCAACGTGCAGAACGGCGCGATGGCGGGGATGATCCCGACCGGCACGCCCGAGCTGGCGCTGTCGATCCTGGAGCTGGTGCTGCCGCACCTCGACGACTACCGCGAGAACGCGCGCCTCGTCTACGGGGCGGAGGGGATGCTCCTGCCGTCGCGGATGTCGACGCACGGCCGCGCCGACCACTTCGCGGCGAGCTTCCCGCACCTGTTCTGGACCGGCTGCGGCGGCTGGGTGCTGCGCCTCGCCGCCGACGCCGTCGCCGCCACGGGAGACCGCGGCATCGTCGACGACCGGCTGTGGGAGCTGGCCGAGGGCGTGCTGCGCTTCGCCGAGACCGGGACGACCGTGGTCGACGGGGTGCGCCGGATCGTCCCCTCCTACTCCCCCGAGAACACACCGGGTGGTGCGCGCTCGCCGATAGCGGTCGATGCGACGATCGACGTCGCCGTGCTGCGGGACGCCGCGCGGGCGACGGCGCTGCTCGGCCGGGCCCGCGGCGACGACTCGCTCGACGAGCGCTGGGCGCGGGTGGTCGCGGAGCTGCCGGAGTACCGGGTCGCCGAGGACGGCACGCTGGCGGAGTGGATCGACCCGCGGTTCGCGGAGGAGATCGCGCACCGGCACGCGTCGCAGCTGTACCCGCTCTGGTACGCGGGCGACGCGGCCTTCGAGGGCCCCGGCGCCTCCGCGGTGCGGATGCGGGCCGCCGCGGCGGCGACGGTGGCGGCGAAGATCGCGTGGCGGGCCGAGGCGCCGACCGCTCCTCCCGGGCGGATGGAGATGGCGTTCGGGCTGGTGCAGGTGGGCGTCGCGGCGGCGGCGCTGGGTGACGGGGAGGCGGCGCTGACCTGCGCGGAGTGGCTCGCGGTCGAGCACTGGTCACCGACGCTGACGACCCTGCACGACGCGGGGCGGATCTTCAACCTCGACGCCAGTGGCGGACTGCCGGGGCTCGTGGCGGCGATGCTGCTGGGATCGGATGACGAGACGCTGACGGTGCTGCCGGCACTGCCGTCCGCGTGGGCGCGGGGTGCCGTGACGGGGCTGCGCGCGCGCGGCGGGGTGGTCGTGGACCGGCTGGAGTGGTCGCCGGGGCGGGCGACGCTGTGGGTGCGGCGGGTGCCGAGCGCGGAGTGGCTGGCACCGGCGGGCGGGACGCGGGTGCGCACGCTGCGCGACGCGGTGCTGCGCGTCGACGGGCGCGAGGTGTCGGGCGGGCTGGAGCTCGGTGCGGAGGCGGTGCGCGTCGACGTGGAGTGGCGCGGCTGAGGGCGCTGCGGAGGGTCCGGCTGCGGCACGCGGAACGAGCTCCGGTCCGCCGACGGAGGCGGAGCAGCGCACCGGGTGTCGTCCCCGCAGGCCGGCGGACCCGCCGTGTGGCCGCGTCGACGTGAGAACGAGACGCGAGCAGGATGCGGTGGGGGTCGGGTCAGCTCCGCGAGTGCCCGTAGCGGTCGTAGACGCGATTGCGGGCCGCCCGCTCGGCGGCGGGCAGGCGCTGCGCGTCGGCGATCTCGTAGACGCCGAAGGTGTCGCGCAGGCGCGAGGCCGGGTCGACCTCGACGAAGGTGCACCAGGGCAGCCAGTGGTGGTGGCTGCCCAGGGTCTGGGTCGCGAAGTCGCCGCTCTCGTGGCCGAGGCCGGGCATCGCGTAGCCGATGCTGCCGTCGACGTCGGTCGACTGGCGGGTGTTGCGGTGCAGGAACTCGGCGAAATCGAGGTAGTGCTCGTCGCCCGTTATCAGGTGCAGTCGGTAGTAGCTGTACGAGCAGGCCGCCATGTAGACGTCGGCGCCGCCGCCGAGGGTGATGATGCTCTGTCCGCTGATCGAGTACCGGTTGAAGGGATGCGCCCAGGGCGCGCGGACCGGGAAGGACCACGCGTAGGTCCAGGTCTCCGTGTAGTCGGCGGCGCGGACGGCGCCCTCCAGCCAGCGCGGCTCCTCCGTCAGGTCGTACAGCGCGAGGAAGCCGAACAGCCCGTAGATGCCCGCCTCCTTGTCCTGGATGTCGGCGCTGTCGCAGGTGCCGCCGCGGTACTCCAGCGTGCGGTGGATGTTCGCGAACGACCACTCGCCGGCGCGCACGGCGGACGCGCGGTAGCGCCCCTCCCCCGTCACGAGGTGCAGCTGCACGAGGAAGCGGATCACGCTCGGGGTGTTCGAGCGCGAGTCCATCCGCACCGAGCCGTCGGCGTTGTAGGCGCGGTGGAAGCTGCCGTCGGCGTCCTGCACCTCAAGCAGCCAGTCGGCGGTCCGCCGGCAGAACTCGAGCCAGAGCGGGCGCTCGTCGCCGAGGTCGCGCAGGTGCAGGTAGGCGTCGAGGATCGCCTCGACGCCGTCGGCGAGCATCCGCAGGTAGTGCGGGTACGGCTCGAAGCCGCCGAGCGAGGGGTTGAAGCACATCCGCGGCGGGCCCGACTCGGGCAGCGCGGTCCGCGCCCAGAAGTCGACGATGCCGACGCCCTGCTCGAACGCCTCCGGCACGCCCTCGCGGTCGCCATAGCGCAGCAGCTGGTAGCCGATGCCCGGCTGCTGCCCGACGAAGCCGAACTGGAAGGAGACGCTCGAGACGTCGAGGTCCGGCAGCTGACAGGCGAACGGCAGGCCCCAGGAGTCGCCGTAGCGGCGGGTGAGCCGCTGGAGGATCGCCATGCCGTGGTGGAAGTGCCGCTCGTTGTCGACCTCGAACAGGTCGTCGCGGAGCCGGGCGTAGGTGCTGCGCCAGGTGGCGCGCATCATCGTTGCGAAGTCGTCGTACCGACCGAGGTCGACCGCGACGGCGTAGCGCTGGCGGAAGCCGACCTCGACCGGGTGGTTCACCCGCTGCAGGGCCTTCGGGGCGGCGTCGTAGTCGAGGCCGGAGTAGGGGTTGTCGATCGTGCGCTCGCCGTCGGCGCCCGGGTGGACGTAGTCGATCGACAGGCCCGCGGGCGGCACGTCGAGCGGGGTCCGCACGCCGAAGCCGTAGTAGAGGTAGTTCAGCGTCGTGCCCTGCGGGCGGCTCAGGCCGATCGAGCCGACGGTGCACTCCGGGTCGGTGAAGTTCTCCGAGCGGACCACGTCCAGGCGCGGCAGCGTCGCGTCGGCCGCCCAGCGCGAGAGCGCCACGGTCTCGCCGGTCGCGAGGCTCTGCGCGGCGAACAGCGGCAGCGCGTAGTGCGTCTCGGTGCGCCAGAAGTACTCGCTGCCGGGGTCGCGGCCCATCGCGTCCGCGGGCCCGAAGGCGTTGTCGCGGTACCAGGCGCCGGGGGCGAAGCACTCGTAGTCGCGGAGGTCGTCGGACCCGGTCAGCCCGAGCGAGACGGCGGTGGAGAAGCCGAGGTCACCGCCGGCCGCCAGCACCTCGACGTCGCGGTGCACGGAGAAGCCGTCGCCCGCGACGCGCCAGACGTCGGTGACGGCGAAGGCCGACCCGGAGCGGACGGTGATCGTCCCGCTCGCGGTGATCGCCCCCTCCGACAGCGAGACGTCATCGTAGGGCGCGCCGGAGTACTCGCTGATCGCGGCGACGGTCTTGACCGTGACGCGCAGCGGCCGGTCGTTCGCATAGAGGACGCGCTCGCCCGCGAGCACCTCGAGGCCGCCCGCCTCGACGCGGAGGGTGTAGTCGCCGGAGCGCAGTTCCACGGTGGTCCCTTCCCGGAGGGTCATCTCAGCTCTTCTCGTCGTGCGCGCGGGGGCCGGCCGATGGGGCGGCCCCCGCCCGCTCGTCCTCGAGCCGCTGCGCCCCGGGATCGAAGCGCCGCGAGCCCGACCGGAACAGCAGCGCCACGCCGCCCTCGACCAGCCCCGCGAGCAGCAGCAGGATCGCGAACGGGATCAGCGAGATCTCGGCCCACGCGCCCATCACCGGCATCACCAGTCCGGCCGCTGTGAAGCTGACCGTGCCGAGGATCGCCGTGACGCTGCCCGCCTCGCTCGACGGGCCCTGCAGCGAGAGGTACTGCACCGGGGCGAAGCCGAGCGAGCGGCCGGCCAGCGCGAACGTCAGCGCGCCGACGACGACGAGCAGCGGCTGCGTGCCGGTGAGCGCGAGCACCGCGACCACGACGGCGCCGAGCGCCGTGACGATCGCCGAGGCGGACATCGCGAACCGGGGTCCGAACCGCGGCACGATCACCCGTCCCGTCGTCTGCCCGACCGCGATCGTCACGAGCGAGGTGACCAGGAACAGCAGCCCGTACAGGTCGGGCCCGACCGCGTAGACGTTCGTGTAGAGGAAGGGAGCGGTCGCGAGATACGCGAAGCCGACCGACCAGCCCGCGGCCGAGGCGGCGGCGAGCGCCAGCACGCGCGGCCGGCGGAGCATCCCGAAGGAGTTGCGCAGCGACGGGCCGAGCCCGCCCTGGTGCCGCCGCTCGCGGGGCAGCGTCTCGGGCAGCACCAGGAGCGCGATCACGGTCGCGAGCGCTCCCCAGGCGGCGACCGCGAGGAAGGAGCCGCGCCAGTCGATCACCTTGGTCAGCTGCGCGCCGACGGAGGGCACCAGGATCGGGAAGACCGAGACGATCACGGCGAGGTTCGCGAGCATCGTGACGAGCCGCTTGCCGCTGTAGAGGTCGCGGACGATGGCGGTGACGACGACGCCCGCAGCGGTGCAGGCGGCGCCCTGGACGAAGCGGGCCGAGAGCAGCACGGCGGTGTCGGAGGTCATCGCCGCGACGAGGCTCGCCGCGATGTGCAGCGCCGCCGAGACGCCGAGCGGCCACTTGCGGCCGACCGCGTCGCTGAGCGGTCCTGAGATGAGCTGGCCGGCCGCGAAGCCGAAGGTGGCGCCGGTGACGACCAGCTGGGCGGTCGCCACCGAGACGCCGAGATCGTCCTGCAGCGTCGGCAGGAACGGCAGCACCAGGTCGATGGTGAGCGGCCCGAAGCCGACGAGCATCGCGAAGATCGGCAGCAGGAGGCGGCCGCGGGGCATCGCTTGGACGGCGGGGGAGGCGGTGGAGGCGGTCATGAGCGCGGAGCGCAGGTCACGGAGGGGATCCTGTCCATCAGCTCCCGGCCGAGACCGGGAAGTAGAGCGAGAAGGGTTCGTCGACGACCTCGTGCAGAGGCCGGAAGCGGACGGCGGCGGGCTGGCCGACGGCGCGGTATCCGCGCAGCCACTGGGTCCACTGCCGCTCGTTGTCGGGGGCGAGCAGGGCGGGGGCGTCCTCGAGGCGCCCCCGCAGCGCGATCTCGCGGTCGACGATGCCTGCCAGCACGATCGGGCCCTCGACGAAGGCGACCGTGCCCGGCTCGTCCGGGATCGGCACGGCGCGGATCTCGGTGCCGAAGGCGAGGTCGACGCTCGTGCGGCCGCCGGGGTGCTCGATCAGGAGCGCGCCGTCGCCCGCCCGGACGCGCTCGGCGTCGCCCGCGACCCCCGGCTCGCCGACGGTCCACTCCGGCACCCGCAGCCGCACGTGCAGCGCGACCCCCTCCTCCGAGACGATCTCGACCCGGATCCGCGAGGCGGTGGGGCGGTGCACGTCGCCCGCGTCACCCGCGTTGGCGTCCGGGCCGACGTAGCCGGCGGTGTCGAGCACCTCGACCCGCACCGCCGCGTCGCCGGCGGCGGACGGCAGGCGCAGGCTCGCGTCGACGTGCTGCGCGATCGTCAGCTCGGCGTCGCCGCCGCGGTAGAAGACGAGCCCGGAGTGGCGCGTGTGCGCCTGCACCAGCGTGCCGTGGCAGCACCAGAAGTCCTCGGTCGGGCTGCCCCAGTCCTTGCGGGCGCCGCCCTCGAGCGGCAGGAAGTAGGCGACCATCCCGGTCCGCGGGTTCTGCTGGGCGAGGAGGCCGTTCCAGAGGTTCCGCTCGATGTAGTCGGCGTAGGCGAGGTCGCCGGTCCAGCGCAGCAGCACGTCGGCCAGCCGGATCATGTTGTAGACGACGCAGTGCTCCTGCGTCTTCTCGCCGCGGCGAGCGGCGAACGCGAAGGGCGGCGTCCAGATCTCGCCGGAGGTCTGACCGCCCGTGCAGAAGGTGCCGCGGAGGGTGACCGCCTGCTCCCAGTAGGCCTCGACGATCCTCCGCCAGCGCTCGTCGCCGGTGACCTCGTAGGCGCGGGCGGCACCGAGCACCTCGGGGATCGTGGTGTTGGCGTGCATGTTGGTCAGCACGTCGCGGCCCTCGAGCAGGCCCTCGAAGAGGGAGCGGCGGTCGTAGCGGCCGAGCAGCTCGGTGTAGACGGGGTCGCCGGTGATCGCGAGGAGGTCGGCCCAGACCTCGAGCATGCCGCCGGTCTCGACCTCGAGGATCTCCTGGAACGCGGCGTCGTCGAATCCGCGGACCCACTCCAGCAGCGGGACCGTGGCGGCCCGCGCCATCCGCAGCGCCCGCTCGTCGCCGAGGTCGAGGTGCAGGTCGACGAGGCCCATCAGCAGCTTGTGCATCGCGTACTGCGGCGCCCAGATGGGGCGGCCGGTCGCGAGGCGGTCGAGGTAGCCGCGCGGGATCGCCCAGATCCAGCCGCCGCCGTTCTCCTCCTGGCAGCGCTCGAGTCCGTCGAGCACGGAGTCGATCCGGACGCGCAGCAGCGGGTCGCCGGTGACCGCGACCTCGCGGGCCGCGGCGGAGAGCCAGTGGCCGAGGAAGTGCCCGCGCAGCTGGGAGCCCGGCGTCTCCCAGCCCCAGTGCCGGTCGAGGCCGCGGGCCTCGCGCGAGTCCTGCGAGGGGTGCAGGTGCCAGCCCTGGTCGCCGATCCCGGCCTCGATCAGGAAGTTCTGCAGCAGCCCCTCGTCGGTGAGCGAGAGGAGGTAGTCGCGGTTGAGCCGCCGTCGCGCGTCGAGCACCCCGCGCTCCAGGCGGGTCTCGTGCGGGGCCGGGTGGGTCAGCGGCATGGGTGCTCCTCGTCGAGGCCGTGGGTGGTGGGGGTGAGCGGTGCGAGCGGTGGTCGATCGGCGCGGGTCGATCCGCGCGGTGGTCCATCCGACCGAGGGTCGAGATCGATCTCTCGCTGTACTCAGACCAGGATCGACGATAGGAATGGGGACATGCAATCCCCGAGAGTGATCCATCTCGTCGCCGATGACGTGTCCGCCCTCCTCACTCAGTCGGGAGGCGACCTGCCCGTGCTGCTGCACTGGGGTCCGCGACTCGACGCGAGCGACGACGATCTCGCAGCTTTCGCAAGAACTCCCGTGCGGACGGGGATCGAGGGCTCCTCCGACGTCCCCTACGAGCCCGGGATCCTGCCCGAGCACACCTTCGGCTGGGCCGGCCTGCCGGGTCTCCGGGTGCACCGGGAGGGCGCCGGCTGGTCGCCGAGGCTGACCGTGGACACCGTCTCGGTGGACGGGGAGGCCCTCGCGGAGGGCGCGGTCGCGCAGGCCGGCAGCGCCGCCGTGACCGTCGAGGCGCACGACGCGCAGGCCCGGATCGGGGTCGTCCTAGAGATCGTTCTCTCCCCTGCCGGACTGCTCAGGACCCGCGTCTCTGTCCGCAACGACGGCGCCGGGCACCTCGAGGTGATCGGCGTCGACCCCGCCCTCCGGATCCCGACCGAGGCCCGCGAGATCCTGGACTTCTCCGGCCGCTGGGGCACCGAGAAGATCCCCCAGCGCCACCCCGTCGTCACCGGCACCCACTCCCGCTCCTCGCGGCGCGGCCGCACCGGCCTGGACGCGACGACGGTCGTCGCGGTCGGCACCCCCGGCTTCGACTCCGCCGACGGGCGGGTCTGGCTCTGCCACGTCGGCATCGGCGGCAACCACGAGCACGCGGTGGAGCGCGGCGACGGCTGGCTCGCCTTCCGGGGCGGCGAGCTGCTCCTGCCCGGCGAGGTGCGCCTCGCGAGCGGCGAGAGCTACTCCTCCCCCTGGATCTCCGGCAGCTTCGGCCACGGCCTCGACGCCGCGGCCGCGCGCTTCCACGCCCACCTCCGCGGGGTCTCCCGCTCCTCGCGCCGGCCGCGCCCGGTGACGCTCAACGTCTGGGAGGCGGTCTACTTCGACCAGGACCTCGCCGTCCTCGCCGAGCTGGCCGACCGCGCCGCCGCCCTCGGGGTCGAGCGCTACGTGCTCGACGACGGCTGGTTCCTCGGCCGCAGCGACGACCGCGCCGGCCTCGGCGACTGGACGCCCGACCCCGTCGCCTGGCCCGACGGCCTCCTCCCCCTCGCCGAGCACGTCCGCGGCCTGGGCATGGAGTTCGGCCTCTGGGTCGAGCCCGAGATGATCAACGAGGACTCCGACCTCGCCCGCGCGCACCCCGACTGGATCCTGCGGGCCCGCGAGGAGCTGCCGCCGCGGTTCCGCTTCCAGCAGGTGCTCGACCTGACGAACCCCGACGCGTTCGCGCACATCCTCGGCGTGCTCGACGGCCTGGTCGCCGACCTCGGCGTCGCGTACCTCAAGTGGGACCACAACCGCGACCTGATCGACGCGGGCCACCCCGCCACCGGGACGGCCGCGGTGCACGAGCAGACGCTCGCGCTGTACCGGCTGATCGACGAGCTGCGCGCCCGGCACCCGGAGCTCGAGATCGAGAGCTGTGCCTCCGGCGGCGGCCGGGTCGACCTGGGGATCCTCGAGCGCACCGACCGCGTGCACACCTCCGACAACCAGGACCCGCTGGACCGCTCGCGGATGCTGCGCTGGACCGGGCTGCTCGTGCCGCCGGAGATGCTCGGCTCGCACGTCGCCTCGCCGGTCAACTCCGTCACCGGTCGCACCAGCGACCTGCACACCCGCTGCGCGATCGCCTTCCTCGGCCACTTCGGGATCGAGTGGGACCTCCGCGAGCTGGACGCGGAGGAGGAGCCCGTGCTGGCGGGCTGGATCGCGGCGTACCGCGAGCACCGCGGCCTGATCGCGACCGGCCGGGTCGTCGGGGGCGACGACTCCGACCCCGACGCGCCGTCGCTGCGCGGCGTCGTCGCGCCGGACGGCTCGGAGGCGCTGTACACGCTGGTCACGCCCGCGCTGACCGCGGACTCGCGCCGCCGCACCCGCCTCCCGGGCCTGGATCCGCGGGCGCGCTACCGGATCGAGACCGCGCGCCCCGGCTCGCTCGGCCCGCCCTGGCAGAGCCCGCACTGGCTGGAGTCGACGGTGCCGCTGGACTCCGACGCCCCGGCCCCCGCCTACCCGGGGAGCCTGCTGGGCGAGGCGGGCCTGGACCTGCCGACCTTCCACGCCGACCGCGCGATCGTCCTGCGGCTCGTCCGCGAGACCGCGTGAGCACCGCCGCCGACCCCGGCGTCCTCGACACCGCCGCCGCCGGAACCACCGCCGCCGACCCGTCCGCCACCACCCCGGAGCACCCCGTGAACAGCACCGTCACCGTCGACCTCGACCGCCCCGGCGCCACCATCAGCCGCCACCTCTACGGCCACTTCGCCGAGCACCTCGGCCGGTGCATCTACGACGGCTTCTGGGTCGGCGAGGACTCGCCCGTCCCGAACGAGGGCGGGATCCGCCTGGACGTCGTCGAGGCCCTCCGCGCCCTCGACATCCCCAACCTCCGCTGGCCCGGCGGCTGCTTCGCCGACCGCTACCACTGGACCAACGGCATCGGCCCGCGCGAGGAGCGCCCCGGCCTGATCAACACCCAGTGGGGCGGAGTCGCGGAGGACAACTCCTTCGGCACCCACGAGTTCATGGCGCTCTGCGAGCTGCTCGGCGCCGACGCCTACATCTCGGGCAACATCGGATCCGGCACCGTGCAGGAGATGGCGGACTGGGCCGAGTACCTCACCGGCGCGGGCAAGTCGCCGATGGCCGATCTGCGCCGCTCCCACGGCCGGGAGGAGCCGTGGACCGTCCGCTTCTGGGGGCTCGGCAACGAGACCTGGGGCTGCGGCGGCAACATGCGCGCCGGCGCCTACGCCGACCTGGCGCGGCAGTTCGGGACCTTCGTGCAGAGCGGCAACGACACTCCGCTCTACCGCGTGGCCGCCGGAGCCGACGGCGCCGACACCCACTGGACGCAGACGCTGATGGAGGTGATCCCCGAGATCGAGGGGCACCCCTTCTCCTCCGTGCCGTGGGAGTCGGTCTCGGTGCACTACTACACGATCGGCGGCAGCTGGCACGCGAAGGGCAGCGCGACCGACTTCGACGCCGACACCTACTGGAGCACGATCGTGGCCGCGCAGGGGATCGAGGAGCTGCTCCGCTCGCACGCCGCGGTGATGGACGTCCACGACCCCGAGAAGAAGTACGGGATGGTGCTCGACGAGTGGGGCACCTGGTGGGACGTGGAGCCGGGGACCCACCCGGGCTTCCTCTTCCAGCAGAACACGATCCGCGACGCGATGGTCGCGGCCTGGCACTTCGACGTCTTCCACGGCTTCGCCGACCGCCTGACGATGGCGAACATCGCGCAGACGGTGAACGTGCTGCAGGCGATGCTGCTGACGGACCCGGACGGCGGCGAGATGGTCCGCACGCCGACCTACCACGTGTTCGAGATGAACAAGGGGCACCACGACGCGACGGTGCTGCCGACCACGGTCGCCGGCCCGACGCACGCGGTCGACGGCCGCGAGATCCCCGTCGCCTCCGCCTCCGCCTCCACGAAGGACGGCCGCGTCCTGGTCTCGCTGACGAACGTCGACCTGGAGGAGCCGCTCGAGGTCTCCCTCGACTTCCGCGGTGGGACCGTGACCGGCGCGACCGGCCGCCTCCTCACCGCCGACCGCCCCGACGCGCACAACCGGCCCGGCGCCGCCGACGAGGTGAGCCCCGTCGCCCTCGAGGGCATCGAGACCACGGCGACAGGCCTGCGCGTCACGCTGCCCCCGCACTCCTTCGCGACCGTGACGCTGGAGCTGTCGTGATCGCCGCGCGCACGGAGGCCGCCCGCCGCCCGCCGATGGGCTGGAACAGCTGGGACTGCTTCGGCGCCTCGGTGACGGAGGAGGAGGTGCTCGCGAACGCCGAGTACCTCGCCGAGCACCTCCTGCCGCACGGCTGGGACACGGTCGTCGTCGACATCCAGTGGTACGAGCCCGATCCCGGCACGAGCGACTACCAGGAGGTGTCGGAGCCGGTGCTCGACGACTGGGGACGCCCGCAGCCCGCCGTCGGCCGCTTCCCCTCCGCGGCGACGGGCGGATTCACGGCGCTGGCCGCGCGCGTGCACGCCCTCGGCCTCCGCTTCGGCGTGCACCTGATGCGCGGCGTCCCCCGCCGAGCGGCCGAGCTCGGCCTGCCGGTGCTCGGGGCGGAGGCGACCTGCGCCGACATCGCCGACCGCGGGAACGTCTGCCCGTGGAACCCCGACAACTACGGAGTCGACATGAGCGCGCCCGGCGCGCAGCAGTACTGCGACTCCGTGATGGCGCAGCTGGCCTCGTGGGGCGTCGACTTCGTGAAGCTCGACGACGTGCTCTACCCGCCGATCCAGGCGGAGGAGATCGCCGCCCTCTCCCGCGCGATCGACGCGACCGGCCGCCCGATGGTGCTGAGCCTCTCCCCCGGCAAGCAGCTCTCGCTCGAGAACCTCGAGCTGCTGCGCTCGACCGCGCAGATGTGGCGGATCTCGGACGACTTCTGGGACGACTGGGCGCACCTGCACGAGCAGTTCCAGCGGGCCGCGCGCTGGGCGCCGCACCAGCGCCCCGGCGCGTGGGCCGACGCCGACATGCTGCCGCTGGGGCGGATCGGCGTGCGCGCGCACGTGGGCGAGGACCGGCTCTCGCGGTTCACGCCCGCGGAGCAGCGGACGCTCGTGACGCTGTGGTGCCTGCTCCGCTCGCCGCTGATCATGGGCGGGCACCTCCCGGACACGCCCGCCGACACCCTGGCGCTGCTGACGAACGACGACGTCCTCGCGCTGCTCGGCAGCGACGGCAGCCGCGAGATCGTCCGCGACGGCGACCTGGTGGTGTGGTCGGCGTGGCGCGGCGACGAGCAGTGGCGCGGAGTGTTCTGGCTGGGCTCGTCGGCGCGGTCCTACTCCGCTCATCTGGCCGACCTGGGCTGCTCCGGCGCGACCTCGGCCGTCGATGTGTGGAGCGGCGCCGAGCTGCCGATCGTCGGCGGCGCCGTCGAACTCGAGCTCGAGCCGCACGGCTGCCGCCTGCTGCGCCTGGCCTGACGCGCGGGCGCCGGGCGGGGCGGGCGGCAGGGAGGTGAGGGCGGCGGGCAGCGTGTCGGTGAGGGAGAACGTCGCCAGCGGGTCACCGGCGGCGAGCACCGGCACGTCCGAGGCGATGGCGCAGCGGATGAGGTCGGGGT